>NZ_KB291359.1:0-22670 GCF_000318295.1 Capnocytophaga sp. oral taxon 326 str. F0382 | reverse complement strand
TTCCCGCAAGAGGAAACGAATAATGCTGTGGCAATGAATGCCGAAAAAATGAGTTTTTTCATATAATTATTATTTAGTGAGCCCCCCGAACCCCCGAAGGGGGACAAGCCGCAAAAGTTATTGGATTATTAGTTTTTATCAAACAAGTCAGACAAGTCGGACGTGTCAGACAGGTCAGACTCCTGATACCTAAAACCTGACATCGGGGGCAAAGGTAATAAAAAATATCTTTATATCCTAATTTATATTGCTAATTAATCATTAACAGAAAACCTCCCCTTGCAGTTTGTACCACAAGAGGAGGTTTTTAAGTTACATTTATTGCCTGTGCGGCTCGCACCTTTGGCTAAATGTAGGTTTATTATTCATTGTTCATTGTCAATTCTTCATTGTCAATTGTTTTTTTAAGTTCTTCAATCTCTTTTTGGGTGTCTTCTACGATAGAAGTGTCTATTCCCGTGTGATTGATATGATGATGAATTTCAGTTTTAATCTCATCAGTAGCATCGCGCAATTGGCGCATTGTTTTGCCCAAACCACGTGCAACCTCTGGGAGCTTATCTGCCCCAAAAAGTATTAAAACCATAAAAAGTATAAATATAATCTCTGAAATACCCATAAATTCAATTAATAATTAACAATTGACAATTAACAATTATCTGATGTCTGACACCTGATGCCTGACACCTAACTCACTGCAAAATTACATTTTTTTTGTCACAAAATAGTAAATATCATATTTTTTTTATACTTTTGCCCGTATGAAAAAGGTAAAATATTATTATGACCCCGAGACGCTCTCGTATAAACGCATTCGCAATCGCAAGCGCACAAAGGTGCGCAATGCCCTGATATTCCTCACGGCAGCAGCTCTCTTTGGGATTTTATTTTCTTTGGTAATGATTAACTCACGTCTGTTTTTCACCCCTCGTGAGGTGGTGTTGGCACGTGAGATAAAAACCTACGAAACCAACTACCAAATCCTCAATAAAAAAATGGAATTGGCGGAAGAGGTGCTTGCCGATATCCAAGAACGCGACAACAATATGTACCGCCTATACTTCAACGCTCCTATCATCCCCGATAGTATCCGCAAGAGCCTTAAAAATCCCAACCGCTATAAAGACCTCGAAAAATTTGGCAACTCTAAACTTGTTGCCAGTACTAATGAGCGTTTAGATGTGTTGCGCAAACAGTTGGTTGTACAATCTAAATCGCTTGATGAGATTACCAAACTCTCTAAGGCAAAGGAAAAATTTCTCGCTTCTATTCCTGCCATTCAGCCTATTAACAACAAAGATTTAAAACATATGGCTTCAGGCTATGGTTGGCGCACCGACCCTTTTACCAAAGCCCGTAAGTTCCATTATGGTATGGACTTCGCTGCACCTCAAGGCACTCCTGTATATGCTGCTGGCGATGGCGTGGTAGTCCGTGCCGATAGCAATGCCTCAGGCTATGGTAACCACATTCGCATCGACCACGGCTATGGCTATGTAACCCTCTACGGGCACCTTTCTGCCTACAATGTGCGCGCCGGTCAGCACGTGAAGCGCGGCGACCTCATCGGCAAAGTAGGAAGCACAGGTAGGTCTGAAGCACCTCACTTGCACTACGAGGTCATCAAAAACGGCGAACATATCAACCCTATTCACTTCTACTATGGCAACCTCACCCCCAGCGAATACGCCGATATGCTACACGTCTCTACCCAAGAAAACCAATCGCTTGATTAGGGGTTAGAGGGCAGGTGTTAGAGGTTAGGTGTCAGGTTTTAGGTGTTAGGTTTCAGACTCGTCTGACTCGTCCGACTTGTCTGAAATTCCTAGGTCTAAGTAACGACCTCTAAAAAAAATCAGCAAATCAGCAAATCGGCAAATCACCCATACGACTCACACCAGCTTGTCCCCCTTCGGGGGAACGGGGGCTAAATCGGCAAAATCAGCAAATTATTATGGTGAATACTCCAAAAACCTCTTATACCACTGCTGCTGAGCAGATAAAAGAAGCTATTCTCAGTAGTCAATATACGGCTGCTAAGCAAGTAAATGCCGTACAACTCTCCTTGTATTATAGCGTAGGGCGCTATGTCTCTCAAAATACCCGCAAAGGGGTATGGGGTACAGGAGCTATTGAAGTAATAGCAGAGCAACTTCACAAAGAACTGCCAGGACTTCGTGGGTTTGGAGCTCGGCATTTGCGTAATATGAGAGCCTTTTATGAGGCGTGGCAGGAGTTAGATATCAATTCAGCAGTTGCAACTGCCGAATTACAAGTTATTGGAAATAAAATAGATACTAATTTGGAAATCACGATTTCCAAATTACAAAATGTATTATCTCCACATTTTGATACGCTTTCAGCCTCTTCTTTTCTATCACTACCTTTTACCCATCATCTTGAGATTTTAAAAGAAGTAAAAGATAATAAGCAACGTCTGTATTATATTCGTTGGGCGATTGAAAATAAAGCTTCTGTGATTTCTTTAAAACGTGCTCTTGCAACAGATATTTATAATGTTCAACCTATCCCTAATAATTTCTCCCAAACGCTCCCTTCTAAGAATTTAGCGCGTAAAGCACTTGAAATGTTCAAAGATGAGTACTTGCTCGATTTTATCAATGTAGAATAGATGGGGGAACGCGACCTCGCTGATATAGATGAACGAGTAGTAGAACAACAGATTATCCATAATGTGAAGAATTTTATTATGACTTTTGGCAAGGACTTTACTTTTGTAGGTAATCAATACCATTTGGAAGTGTTTGAGGTTGAACAATACCCCGATTTGCTCTTCTTTAACCGCGAACTTAACTGTTTGGTGTGTGTAGAACTCAAAAAAGGAGGTTTTAAACCCTCTTATTTAGGACAGCTCACCGCCTATTTGCGGATTTTAGATGACACAGTAAAGAAACCACACGAAAATCCTACCATTGGTATCATTCTTTGTAAAGACTTTAATAAAGATTTCGTAGAATATGTCATTCAAGACTATCACAAACCGATGGGTGTGGCTCGCTATACCACTACTGCCGAAATGCCTGAACAGTTTCAGCGTGTATTACCCAATATAGAAGAATTGCGCAAAGTATTGTCAAATCAACCTACTGATAAATAAATCTATGATGAGCAACCCTCAACACCTCATTCACATCGTACAACAAGCCTTTTCAGGCACGCGCCTTAGGCAAAACCATACGCCAAATGTGTGATGCTACCAACGAAATTAAAACCGAAATCGAACAATCTATCCACCAAACCACCGATATAGATACCAAATTCATTGCCGATACCCAAAAAGAAATCGGCAAACTCAAAAACGATTTAACAAAATGAAACCCCTCTTAAGCGCCATATTAATCCTCTGTTGCAGCTGCCGATATTTCTCATCCTCTCCTGCCCAAGAGGAGGTAATCAACACCGCTGATGTGGTTTATACAGAAAAGAAGGATTCAGTTGAGGATACACACTCTGAAGGCAAAAGAATAGGCAACCCTATTGATTATAATGCACCTACCATTAAAGAAGTTTATGTAACCACCCGCGATAGTATTGATTTTTATGAGGAAGCCGACGACAAAAGCGCACGTCTTGGCAAATTGCCTTATGCTGAAAAAGTAGAGGTAGTTCAAGAACTTAACTCTTGGTATGGCATAAAACAGCGCACCCAAAGGAAGTACAAACGCGATGGCAAGGAGATTATCTTGTGGCAATGGGAAAAACTCTTTATAAAGAGAGAACAAACGGGCGATATTAGCCAAATAAAACTCAACTATAAAGAGCTGATTACTACTGAAGATAAGAAACCGCTCAAGAAAATAAACATTCGTTTTGTGACTAAAGACGAATATCTCGCTCAAAAAGCCAATGCCGTTGATTTTATAGATACTACCAATACTATCAAAAAAGTAAAAGGGAAACTGCGCCTTCCTTGTCAGGAGTGTAAAAACAAATATGTTACTTATATTGATAGCCTTGCGCCTAAGTACGATGAAAATAGAATAGAGCATACTTATATAGGCGAAATACCCTTTCTAAATCAATATCTTATCAGTACTACATACTATGAAGATTGGGATTATACCTTGATTGACAAAACCACAGGTAAAAAGCTTACTTTAGCTGCTTATCCTTATATCACTCTTGATAGACAATATTTTATGACTCTATTAGACAATGTCTATGAAGGAGTTACTGAATTTTCACTTTATAGTATTGATGAGACAAATAAAATAAAGCAAGTATTTTCAACCACTTTTACCCAGTGGGCATTAGTGTTGGATGAAAAGGATAGAGAACAAGTCTTTATGGGAAGTGATGGAAATCTCTATGCCAAAGTAATTAATGTCTCTGTTCGTTGGGATCAAAAAGGGCACTATAACCCACGAGGTCAGTATATCTGTATTAGTATTAAAAAATAAATCAAACTTATATGAATTACAAAACGCTTACTACATTATTAGCCTTTGCTCTTTGCTTATTGGCTTGCAACGAACAAAAAAGATTCACTACCTTACCCGAAAAAAACTGGGAATGGTTGAACCTTCACGGAAAAGTTAAAACTATGGAAGCAATCACACAAGTGATGTCTCATTACCAAACAGATGAAAAAGAGGGTTCTTCAACTATCTCCACAACTATTTCCTTTAATACAGATGGGTATGTTCAGCAAATAAAAACGGATGATGGTATTCAAAAGGAGGTTACAACAACAGATTATGTTTATGACACTCAGCATAACCTCATTACTGAAACTGAAGTAACTCTTTCTGATGAAGGCGCTCCTTTAAATAGAAAAACTATTCATTATAAATATAACCAAGTAGGTAAAGTAATTCAAAGAGATGAATATATAAACGACCAATACGCTTTTAAAATTCTTTTTTCTTATGATAAAAAAGGAAGATTTTCCAAAATAAATACCATTCCTATTAGCAAAGAAGATTCTTTAACCTCACAAACAACATTTTCTTATAATGACAAGTATTACGATATGGTAGAGATAACTACGTATCCAAAAAGAAAGTCCATAACTAATGTGGTTATTAGCTATAAATATGACAACCAAAATAATCTGATAGAAATGGAATATAATATTGATAAAGTGGCTACTAAAATTGTTTTTACCTACAATGAAAACAAGGATGAAATCTCAAAAAAAATTTTTTCAGATGGGGAAGAACAAAGTGAAGAAATCTATGAGTATGAATACGATAAGCACCACAACCCCATAAAGAAAACAACCTTAACAGGCAGTCGCGATTTACATAACATAAAAACAATAAAATACGAATATTATGAATAATAAAAATCTCCCCCAAAATTGGGATTTCTTTATGTGCCGTATTGAAGGCGCTCCTGCCTCTATACGCACTAATTTAGCCTTGATTGAGGTCGCTCCTCTCGAAGGACTCACACAGCGCTTGCAGTTCTATATCAAAATGAAAAAACCCAGACCCGACGGACTTTCTTCTAATGAAGAATATCCTATCCTTTGTGATATAGAGGATGCTATAGGCGAAAAAGCGGGAGCTACAGGGGCTGTATTAGCAGGGGTAGTAAAATCGGAAGGGTTTTTAGAACTCTGGTTTTATACCCAAAATGCCAAAACTTTGGCTAAAACTTGTGAAGAAGCATTACAAGCTTTTCAGGGGTATGAATCAGGGTATAATATAGCCGAAGATCCTGAGTGGGAAGATTATTTCGATTTCCTTTACCCCGATGAGTTTTCTTACCAAACGATGCAAAACCGCAAAGTGCTAATGCAACTCGAAAAGAATGGCGATAAGATGGAAGTACCTTGAGAAATCGACCATTTTTTCTACTTCAAAGAAGCGGCTCAGCAACAGGCTTTTGCCAAAGAAGCTGAAGCCAAAGGTTTTAAAGTGCGTTTTAACGATGATGAATTTGTAGAAGATCGAAAAGCAGAAGGAAAAGAATATCCCTATATGGTAGAAGCTACTCGTGAAGACAGTCCGTTGGCTATCGATGATATCGTATGGGATTTGTTAGAACTTGCCTCTCCTTTTGAAGGTAATTACGACGGCTGGGGCTGTGTAAACGTACAATAAGAAGTACGGTTAATTGTTAATTATTAATTGTCAATTGTTAATTGAAAAATGAAGTATTCAAAAATAATCGATGCTGTTTATGAGGAAGTATTAAAGGGCGAAAATGCTGGCACCGTCCCTACCTACATTCCCGAATTAGCACAAGTAAACCCCGAACAGTTTGGGGTCTATTTCTATAGCCTCAACAAGCAATCCTATGGCATAGGCGATTGCGATGTAAAATTTTCGGCGCAGAGTATCGCCAAGGTGCTCGCCCTCTCTTTGGCGTATAGCATCATAGGCGACCAGCTTTGGCGTCGCGTAGATGTAGAACCGTCGGGTACTTCGTTCAACTCTCTCGTCCAGTTAGAAGCCGATAATGGTATTCCGCGTAATCCGCTCATCAACGCAGGGGCAATAGTAGTGTGTGATATTTTGCTCTCTATTTTAGAAGATGCCGAAGCCGATTTCCTCACTTTTGTACGTGAATTAGCTAACGACGATACCATCAACTATTCTATTTTAGTAGCCGAATCGGAAAAATCCGTAGGATATCGCAATTTTGCCTTGTGTTATTACATCAAGTCGCTTGGAAATATAGAAAACGACCCTATCGAGGTGCTCAACTTCTATTTCAAACTCTGTTCTTTGGAACTCACTTGCAAATCGATGGCGTATATCTTCTCATTTCTTGCCAATGATGGTATCCGTATGCACGACCGCGTACAAATCCTTACCGAAACCTGCACCAAGCGCGTAAACGCCATAATGCAAACTTGCGGATTTTATGACGAGTCGGGAGAGTTTGCTTTTAAAGTAGGTTTGCCAGGGAAGAGTGGAGTAGGAGGGGGGATTGTTGCCCTATTGCCCAATCATTACAGCATAGCGGTATGGAGTCCCAAACTCAACGACAAAGGTAATTCGTATAGAGGAATGAAGTTCTTAGAAATGTTTACTGCACAAACGCACACCTCTATTTTTTAGTTACATTGTAGGAGGCTGTCTGAAAAGTCTAAAAATCGCTTTTGCGTCGTTACACTTTGCCAAAGGTGCGAGCCGCACAGGCTGGAAACTTAGGTAAAGTTGACTGCTCTGATTATCAATCTGTTGATCAATTTTTTTGTTTGACTATATAAAAATAGAACTATGAGAAGAATTGTATTTTTCCTTTTATTACTAATATTTATAGCTTGCTCTAAAAATGTAAATATAAAAAAAGTAGGTAATAGTTTTTTTGAAAATGATGTATATATAGACAGTCAAGGTTGTCAATATATAAAGATAACAGAAGATTATAAGCAAGTGAAAGATAATCTTTTTGAAGATAAACAAGGGAATTTGTATATACAAGGAACTAACAATATGATCTTTTACTATTCTCGTCCAATATATATATCAGAGCTTTACGCTATGAACTCTGATAAGTTAAAAATAAAGGACATTGTAGATAGAGATACGTATGAAAAATTAGCAGATACAGGTTTTTCAAAAGATAAGCAATTCTTATACTTATTAAAAGAGTGGTCAGACAGATGGGAATTACATATTATTAGCAAAGACCCCGATAAATATAAACTCATTTGGAAAAATTGCAGATATTATCTTTATTCTGATGGTAAATATTATTTGAATCAAGATGTTTTTACAGAAGAAGAATTGAATATGCCTCAAAAATAACAAATGTGGACTTTTACTTTATTTAAACAGCTTCGGATATGAAAAATTCTATAAATAAATTTAGTGCACTTCTGTTTTTACTATTAGGGGGAGCTAATTGCACTAACAACACACCTAAGCAACAAGAAAATGTGATTATTACTCCTGCTCCTCACCTAAAAAAAGAAGTGGTGGTACAATTAGATAAAATCAATAACAAAGAGGCAAAACTAACAATTGCTAATTACTTAGACGAACCTATTTCCACAAATATGTTTGTGATATATACAGATATATTGGTTTTAGAATTTCAGGCAAATGATACTATAAGAGAAATGACTTGTGTAGCTCCACCTATGCGTCCCATTAACATAAGAGAATATGATACTATTTTAGCTCCTAATGCTAAAATAGAAACACTTTCTTCTATGGCTGTAATGAGAGAATGTGAGGAAATTTTTAAAATAACAGAACCCAACATAAAAATGCGTGCTGCCATTTGGTTCAAATATGTGAATCGAGATGAAAAGTTTATTCAGCGTTCTAATTGGATTATTTATAAAAATGAAGGGCATTATAATCCTAAGTAAGAATATGAAAGAATATGCTAAAACAGCCTTGAAAAAACTAATTTTATTTTCTATAATAGTCGTTTGTTTAATGGCTTGTGCGACGAAAAAACAATCTGTTTTTACTAATTTAGATTGTGATAAATATCCTGTTTTAGATAGTTTGGGATACATTGAATATACAGATGACTATTTATTTACGGGTAAGGTTTTTGATCAAATTAATCAGAAGGGGAAAGTTTTGGTTCCCTGTCTCATTGAAAAAGTGAAAGATACAATCCCTACATATTTTAGATATACTGAAATTTGTAATTTTACAGAGGGAGATTATGCGTTTTTTATGTTGCCTTATGCATTGAAAAGTAAAAGAGATATTTATAAAGAAGTTGTTTTAAAGGAATTTAAAAAAGAATATAAATCTGATGCTTATATGTATGATCATTTACAAGCTATTTTGTTTCACACTCAAGATAAAACAACCAATTATAACAATCGTTTACGACTATACAAAAGATTGAAAAAGTGGTATTTAAGAAATTATGAAAAGCCACAGAAGTCTACAAAACCTATACCTACAACGAATGGGTAGTAAAAGAAGAATATTGTAGCACAATGCCTGAGAATAAGAACGAAAAACTTGGTGGAGTTGTTTACAGATGTTCTATTAGGTCATCATTTAAGCTACAGACCTTTACGTGAATAGTAACTAAAGTCTTTAATTTTTTAGTTATATTGTAGGGGCGTTTTGCAAACGCCCTTATAAAATAAAACATTTTTGGACATCCTCTTATAAAATAAAACTTTTATAGATAGCCGATTTTCTTCGTAATTCGTAATTCGTAACTCGTAATTTCCAACCCCTTATTTGTTTTATTTATAAATAATACGTACTTTTGCGCCCGATTTTATGATTTCTATATGAAAACATTGGGTGTTTTTATACTTTTATCTTGGCTATCTACCTCTTTTGCTTTTGCTCAACAAAATGAACAACAGAAAGATACCATTCAAAAATTAGACGAAGTAACGGTATCGGATCAGCAAATATTAGGTGGCAAGTTTCAGGCGCGCAACCGTACGGGATCAGCGTATTACATCTCTCCTCAAGAAATTCAAAAAATGGGCTATACTGATATCAACCGTATGCTCAAAGCTGTCCCTGGGGTGAATGTGTACGAAGAAGATGGTTATGGCTTGCGACCTAACATCAGTTTGCGAGGTACTAAAGCAGAGCGAAGTGAGAAAATCACCTTGATGGAGGACGGTATTTTGGCTGCTCCTGCTCCTTATGCAGCCCCTGCGGCTTACTATTTCCCTAATGCGGCTCGTATGCAAGCGGTGGAGGTGGTGAAAGGCAGTAGCCAAGTGCAATACGGTCCGTTCACTACTGGTGGGGCTATCAATATGGTATCCACAGCTATCCCAACCAAATTTTCAGCCAAGCTAAGTGCTTCCGGTGGAACTAACAACACCCTTAAAACGCACATCAATGTAGGTGACAGCAAAAAACACTTTGGCTATATGGTGGAATACCTCCGCTACCAGTCCGATGGTTTTAAACATTTTGAAAACAAACAAAATGCAGGCTTCAAACGCAACGATTGGGTTGCCAAATTCAAAGTGAATACGGCTAAAACCGAAGGGGCTAACCACTCTTTTGAGCTGAAAGCGGGCTATGCCGATGAGGATTCTAATGAAACTTATGTAGGTCTTACGCAATCCGATTTTGCCCGAACGCCTTTCCTGCGCTATGTAGGCTCTCAAAAAGACCACCTCATAACTCGCCACACTCAGTGGGTGGGCACTTACTTACTTCAGTTTTCTAACCGACTAAAATTTACTACTCACTTCTATTACAATACCTTCTTCCGCAACTGGTACAAACTTGAATCGGTGAAATACGGCACTTCAGCCAACGAAAAACGCACCATTGGGCAAATTCTCTCCGATCCCGAAACTAATGCTCCTTATTTTGATATACTTTCAGGTAAAACCGATAGTCGTGTGTTCTACAACGACTACGAACGCTTGAAGGACAACCCTGGACTCTTTGTGCGCGCCAACTACCGTAACTATTTCTCTCGTGGCGTGCAAACCAAAGCTGAATACAAAGCGATATGGGGCAATTGTTATTTAGACAACGAGTGGGGGCTGCGTTACCACACCGATGAAGAAGACCGCAACCAGTGGGACGATATCTATGCGATGAAAAACCAGCAAATGCAACTCCTTTGGAAAGGAGTACAGGGCAGTCAGTCGAATAAAATCACTCGTGCCAATGCCTTAGCGGCTTATTGGCTCTCTAAACTGACTTACAAACAGCTCACTGTAACTGCGGGCTTGCGTTTTGAGCATATAGAATTGTTAGAAAAAGATTATACTACTGCCGACACCCGCCGTACAGGGCAAAAACGCATAGAAACCACCAATGTAGCCAATGCCGTAATACCCAGCTTGGGGCTGCACTACAACCTCAATAGTTGGCTATCTACTTTTGCCGGTGTACACAAGGGTTTTTCACCCCCAGGGGTAAGTAAAGAAAAGCGTGTGATGGACAGAAATGGTAACATCACCCTACTCACCGAAAACCAAAAACCCGAAAGCAGTATCAACTTTGAAGTGGGCTTGCGTGTGAATTATAAACAGCTAAAAACTGAAGTGATAGGTTTTTACAATCATTACAGCAATATGTTGGGTAGCGACCTTGCGGCTATGGGCGGTACAGGTACCCTCGAACAGTTCAACGTGGGGGAAGCTGTCGTGAAAGGAGCTGAGTTTATCGCACAATACCAGCCATTCCCTGAGGAATCTCCTATAAAAACCCCCTTACAACTCTCCTACACCTTTACCGATACCGAGATGAAAAACTCTTTCGAGAGCAACTCTTGGGGGCGAGTGATTGCAGGTGACGAAATTCCTTATATCAACCGCCATAGTCTCAACTTGAGTATAGGAGCCGAGTACAAAAAATACGAACTGAATATAGGTATTCGCTATAATGGTGCTGTGCGCACTGAACCAGGGCAAGGACTTATCGCCGAACGCCATAAAATTCCTGCCTATACCATTATCGATGTTGCTGCTAAAGCGCATTTTGCTCGCCATTTTACCCTCACCTTAAACGCTATCAACCTTACCAATCGCACTTATTTGGTATCCCGTCACCCTTCAGGATTGCGCCCAGGGCATCCTTTGGGTATTTTTGGTGGCATCATTTACAAAGTAAATTAACGATGAACAAACTGTCATACATATTTCTTTTTCTCCTTGCAAGTCTATCTGCTAGCGCTCAAACCTTTACCCTCAAAGGAACGGTAAAAGAAACCAATGGCACTCCGCTGTTGGGCGCGACGATAGTGGTGAAAGAATCACATATAGGCACCAGTACCGATATGGAGGGGCATTTCAGCATCAAAGCGCAGGTAGGGCAAACTCTTGAAGTGAGTTATGTGGGAATGAAAACCCAACGCTTCAAAATCAAAGGGGAAACCCTGCAAATCATACTCCAAGAAGAAGCCCAAGCTTTAGAGGGGGTAGTGCTCACGGGCTACCAGAAAATACAAAACCGCGTATTTACAGGGGCAGCTGCTTCGGTGAAGATGGACAATATCAAAATGGAAGGTGTTGCCGATATATCACGTATGCTCGAAGGGCGTGTAGCAGGGCTTTCTATCCAAAATGTAACGGGCTCTTTTGGCTCGGCGCCGCGCATCAATATTCGCGGAGGGGCTTCTATCATAGGCAATGTACAGCCGCTTTGGGTAATCGATGGGGCGATTTATGAAGATTTGGTGCCCCTCAGTCTTGACCAATTGGTTTCTGGTGATGCGGTTACCTTAGTGAGCTCGGCTATTGCCGGACTCAACGCTACCGATATAGAGGATATACAAGTGCTGAAAGACGCATCGGCTACTTCTATGTATGGAGCGCGTGCCCTCAATGGGGTGATTGTTATTACAACCAAATCGGGCAAACGCGATACGCCTAACCGCATTACTTATAGCTACGAACAGAGCTTCCGCACCATTCCGTCATATAAAGATTTTGACTTGCTGAACTCGCAAGAAACGATGTCACTCTTGCAAGAGATGAACAGTAAAGGCTATTTCAATTTGCAAAACACCCTTTACGGCAGGCGCAGCGGCATTTACTACCAGTGGTATAAGGGAGTGAGTACCATCAACCCTAATACCGGCAATTACTACTACCCCAATACGCCAGCAGCTCAGGCTGCCTTTATGAGAGAACGCGAATACGCCAATACCGATTGGTTCAAACATCTTTTTTCTATCAACCCCATACGTAGCCACACTATTACATTTAGCGGTGGGGGTAAAAACAGTACGAGTTATGCTTCGTTAGGTTATTATCACGATAGCGGCTGGACGATTACCGATAATGTGAAGCGTATCACTGCCAACCTCAAAAATACTTTTTATATCAACGACCAACTAAAAGCTACCTTTACTGCCGTAGGGAATTTACGCAGTCAGAAAGCCCCTGGCACTTTTGCACAGCGTAAAAACACAGCTGTAGGTGCTTTCGAGCGTGATTTTGATATCAACCCTTTTTCGTATGCGTTAGGTACGTCGCGCACCTTGCGACCTAAAGATGCGCAGGGTAATTTAGAGTACTATCGCAACAACTGGGCGCCTTTCAATATTTTGGAGGAATATCGCAACAACTATATGAAAATCGATGTACTCGATTTCAAAGTACAAGCCGAAGCTTCTTACAAGGTCAATCCACATTTAGAAGTTACTGCTTTAGTATCCGCGCGCCAAGCACAAACACAATCATCGCACTATATCACCGAAAATTCTAATGTTATCAAGGCGTTTCGCGCCAATGAAACCCCTCAGGTAGCCAATGATAATATCTATTTGCTCAAAAATAAGGACAATCCTTTAGCACCTCCGCAAATAGCGCTCACCAATGGGGGTATTTTCAATAAAACGGAAACCTCTCTCAAAAGCTATATGGGGCGCTTGGCGGTTGATTACCACCGCACCTTGCGCGAAGACCACGATCTCAAAGCCTTTGGTTTTGCCGAAATTCGTTATGCCGACCGCACTGTTACGCCTTTTCAAGGCTATGGCATTCAGTATGATCGCGGTAATCAGGTATTTACCAATCCGCTTATCTTTCAAAAGCTCCTCAACGAGGGCAACAACTATTTCGCACTTACCGAGAAGTACGACCGTGGCATCACCTTTTCTGCCAGTGGTACGTATGGCTATAAAGGTAAGTATATCGCCAATGCCGTGCTGAACTACGAAGGGTCTAATACTGCTGGTCGTGGTACGCGTTCGCGCTGGTTGCCTACGTGGAATGTGGGGGCAAAGTGGAATATAGACCGCGAAGATTTCTTCAACAGCAAAAACATCAGTACCCTTGCTCTGAGAGCCAGTTATGGGCTTACTGCTAAAATGAACGAGCAAGCGATAAATTCTTATAGTGTATTCCAAAACTATGTGCAAAACCGCTACCGCTTTAGCGATAGAGAGAACGCTTTGCGTCTATTGCACTTGGAGAACCGCGACCTCACTTGGGAGAAGATGTACGAGCTGAATCTCGGTGTCGATGCGGGATTTTTTGATAATCGCATCAGTATGTCGGTAGATGTTTATCAGCGTAATTCATTCGACCTTATTGACCTGATTCGCACCTCGGGTATAGGCGGTGAATACTATAAGTACGCCAATTTTGGCGATATGCGCACCCGTGGCATAGAGTTATCTCTGAATACCAAAAACATACAGCAGCAAGATTTCCAATGGGCAACTACTATTTCGTTCAGCTATATGAACCAAAAGATTACCCGTTTGCTCAACACCCCCAACACTTTTGATATGGTATCGGGTACAGGGCGCGGCAATATCGTGGGTTACCCTAAAGGCTCATTGTTTTCGTTCAACTATCAAGGGGTGAACCACCAAGGCTTACCTACTTTTGATTTTGGATTGTATCCCCTTAACAACCGCGCAAATGCCAATGTAGTAGGCGCTGATTTTCTCGACACACAGTACTCAAAATCTTACCTTATCTATCACGGCTCAGTAGAACCCAATGTGATTGCAGGGCTCTCTAATACTTTTACTTACAAAAACTGGGAAGCCTCTTTCTTTATCTCGGCGCAAGCGGGAAATAAAATCCGTTTGAACCCTACTTTCGATCCCACTTTTGGCGATTTGAATGTCTTTCCTAAAGAATATTACAACCGCTGGCTGCACCCTTACGACGAGCTCCGTACCGAGGTGCCCTCATTGCCTTCACAGAGCCTTATCAACCTCATTGGCAAAGAGAATATAGAGCGTGCTTATAATACGTACAACTATTCTCAAAATCGTGTTGCTGATGGTAGCTTTGTGCGTATGAAGAGTATATCATTGGGTTACCGCGTACCTAAAAAGGCTTTGGAACGCTATGGTATGAGCAGTCTCACGGTGCGAGCGCAAGCCACCAATCCATTCCTTATTTATTCCGATAGCAAACTCAACGGTCAAGATCCTGAGTATTACAAGTCTGGAGGGGTGTCATTGCCTACCCCCAAACAATATACCTTGGCATTCCAAATAGGATTTTAATGAATTAACAATTAACAATTGAAAATTAATAGTTTAAAACTGAATGAAACATTTAATTTACATATTTTCTTTGTTATTGCTAAGTTGCAACTATTTAGACAAAGACCCCGATGCCTCTCTAAATGTTCCCCTCGATTCGGAAGAAAAAATAGCCGAGCTTCTTACGGGGGCTTACCCCGATGCGAGCTATTTCCCTTTCCTCGAAACGCGTACTGACAATGTAGCCGAACGCGAAAATGGTATACATACCCGTTTGAACGAAGCGATGTACCGCTGGGAAGATGAAGACCAAGAAGACCTCGATGCACCTTTGTTTTATTGGAATAGTTGTTACCGAGGCATTGCACAAGCTAATAAAGCCTTAGAACTTTTAGCCCGCTACCCCAAAACCGAACGTGTAAAAGCGCTTTATGGCGAGGCTTTCTTGCTCAGGGCTTACCTGCACTTTATGCTCGTGAATATTTGGGCAGAGCCCTACAAAGGCGAAGCCTCTAAAAACGATATGGGGATTCCTTACCTCACTACGCCCGAGAAAAACGCTTTGGTAGAGTACAATAGAGGTACAGTGTATGAGGTCTATCAGAAGATAGAAACAGATCTCAAGTTGGGTATTTCTTTAGTGAGCGATGCCTATTACACTAAACCTAAGTTTCATTTCAACAAGCGTGCTGCTTATGCTTTTGCCTCGCGTTTCTATCTGTTTAAAGGCGAATGGCAAACCGTGATAGATTATGCTAACTATGTACTTACGCAACCTAAAACGCAGTTACGCCACTGGAAAAAGGACTATTACGATGTGTATGGGTTTAACAACCGTCCGTATCTCTACCAGCGTTATACCCAGCCAGAGGAAGAAGCTAACCTGCTCATCACCACCGTGCAATCGCGGTGGGCAAGAGAGCTACCTACAGCTAAGTACGGCTTTACTACCCAACTGATGAGCAATAGTGCGGCCTACTACACACCTGCTACCTCGCCTACTCCTGTGTATAATGGTATGTATATAGCCAAGTTTGATGAGCTGTCGCTATTTGGCAGTACCGGCAGCAAGCCTACTGACTTGTATGTATCAAACGTACTACTTACTACCGATGAGGTGATGCTCAACCGTATGGAAGCTTATGCTATGCTCAAAAACTACAACCAACTGCTCTTAGAATATCGCGAATTTCAAAAAATAAAGTTCGATAATCCTCGCAATATCACCGTGGAAGACCTTATCGCCTCTACCGATGACGATTATCGCAACTACTCGCCTTTCTATGGGCTTAGCATTCGTCAGTTAGGAGCTATCAAAAATATCGCTTTTCTGCGTCAATGGGAATTTATGCACGAGGGAATGCGTTGGTTAGACATCAGGCGTTTTTATACCCCTGTAAATCGCACTAATGAACCCCTACAAAAAGAGGATTTGCGCAAAGTGATACAACTCCCCATAGAAGCCATCAACCGCGGTTTGCCTGCAAACCCGAGGTAAGTGAAAAGTGAATAGTGAAAAGTGAATAGTGAAAAGTGAATAGTGTTACAATAAATAAAACATCTTTTCGCGGATTGTCCCCCTTCGGGGGAACGGGGGCTATTCATTCACGACAAGCAATAAATAAAACTTATATGAAAAGCCTTTTAAAAATAACACTCATTACGGTATTAATTCTCACAGTGAGCTGTCAGCGTGAAAAACTTTCTACACAAAGCGTTGTAGATACCGAACCCGCTCAGCAAGCCTATACCGATTTAGACAAGTGGATAGAAACCAATATCACCTTGCCTTATGGCATTGCTGTGGAATACCGTTGGGACAAAAACACTGCCCCTAAAGGTACCTATACCTATCCACCTGAAGTGAGCAAAGTAAAACCGGTACTCGAGGCTATTAAATACCTATGGCTCGAACTCTATAGTGAGCCCTCTTTAGGAGGGGCTAATTTCTGGAAAGGAAAAGCTCCTTTAAAAATATACCTCTATGGCGGTAAAAACATTGATGGCAACGGACAAGAGCTCATCAATAGCAGTGCGGTAGGGCGTGAATTTCATTTGTATAACATCAATAATTTCGACCCACGCGACAAGAATAAAGTATATGTGCTGATGCGCATTGTACATCACCAATTTGCCCGCTTATTAGGCGATGAGCTATACCCTTACGACCGTCAGGCGTTTTTGAATATCAGTCAGAAGGATTATCGCGCAAGTTCTAACAAACAGCTATACGGTTTTCCTAATGATGATACTGCCCTTTATGCTTTGCAGTATTACCCCAAAAAGCGCGACTTAAACAACTGCAATAGAGCCTTGCCTTTTCAGTATTTTGCATCGCTTACCCAATGCCAAAATGCACACACCCAAGCAGGTATAGATGAGGAATGCTACTATTGTAATTTTACCCAAAGCACGCCCAATCACTACGGATTTATCACCTTTCAAGCAATGCTTTCAGCCGAAAACGACTTTGCCGAGATGATAAGCGTTCCCCTCACCAATCTCAACACCCAGATAGAGATAGCCAAAAATATTGCGAAGACTCCTGTAGATAGCACGGATGAAGAAGTACAACGAGCAGCCTTATCGTATAACAACCTACTGAAAAAAGAAGCTTTCATCGCCGATTATTTCAACAAAAAAGTAGGGTTCAGCTTGAAGCGTTTGCAACTCTTAAGCCTTCAACGCCTCAACCGTTTTAATAATAGGTAAAAGTGAAGAGTCTATAAAATAAATGAATCATATATGAAATATCTTTTAACAACAGCATTTATTGCGCTTCTTTTGGCATCTTGCCATAAAGAACAGAATGCTTTTGAGCAATCGCCCTCAGAGCGAATGCTCCAGCAGCGCATTGCCTTGCAAAAAGAACTTACCGAAGCGCCCTACGGTTGGAAAGTGCTCTACTTCCCCCGCACCGATTCATTGCTGTTTGCTACCCCCACCAAAGCTGAAAAACGAAGTGATTCGCGTTATGTAGAAAAACTCTTAAACCAAGGTTTTGGTGGCTTCTATTTCCTGATGACCTTTAACAAAGACAATACAGTAGCCATACAAGCCGACACCCATAGCGAAACACTGCAAACCGTCAAAACAAGTGAATACACCCTTAGCCAAGAGGCGCAGTTACAACTCTCGTTCACTACCTATAACTACGTTCACCAATTGGTAAACAACCGCTTTCGCGCCGCTGCCGATTGGCTGTATGTAGGTAAAGACACCTTGCAGAATATGGTCTTCAAAACAGCCTCGTATGCCGACCCTGCCCGCGAGTACATTGTGTTTGAAAAACTCAAAACAGCCGACGATAAACAACAGTTCTTGCAAAAAGCCTATAACAACCGACTCTTTTTTGAGCAGATGCAAAACCCTCAAATAGTCATCAAGCGGGGGAGCAAAATCTACTACCAAAGTGATGTATACCTAAAAGGCAATAATTTTGGGCTCAACACACCTTTCTTAGAGGGATTTGTTGCCAATAGGTATTACGTATTTGAATACCGCACTAATCCGCAGGAAGATCCCTCAACAGGTAGGTATAAAAGTCAGTTTATAGGCTCGGGCTATGTAGGCACTGAAAGCGGACTCACCTTTAGAGCCGGCTTGCGCTACAACAAGTCGATTATATTCTACGACTTTGTAAGAGAAGGCAACCGCTTTGTAGCCCATCATCGCGATAGCAAAGGAATTGCCACTGGCTACACTGCTGAAATATTTGAGAATTAATTAGAAAATTTGAGAATTAGCAAATTGGCAAATTAATAAAATGAAATATCTAAACACTATCATTGCAGTCTTGTTACTCATAGCCTGCAATAGCAAAGAAGAAGATCCTACTCCAGAGGATTACCAAAAGCTATTCCCTTTCAAAGGAATTGAAAAACCTACCATCAACTACGAAGATCTCGTGCATAAACAATGTGATATCGCTCATTATGTGTACCCAAGTATTGATGCTACCCAAGAAGCACGTGAGTATACTGTAACCCTCACTTATCAATGTCAGCGAGGCGAAGGCAATGTTCGTGACCCACGTTATTATGTGTGTTATGTAAATGCCAATAAAGAGCGCGTGGTACTCAGTGCCACCACTACGGCACAAACGCTTACCTTTACCCTCCCTTCAGGATATCCGCTGTATCTCGGCGTGTATGGAGGTGGAGAAAGAGAATCACGCGTCAGTGCACAGCTTACCGCTGTTGATACCCAAGGAGTGGTGAATGTACCTACCTTACAGTACATCGCCGCCCAAAACACCGATGGTACCGATAATATAACCCCTTATTGCGAATATATAGTATTGCCTTAAAATAATGAAAATGAAACATATACTATCATATCTTTCCTTGTTGTTAGTAGTCATAGCTTGCCAAAAAGGCGAAGGTGAGACTGTGGAGACCGCTAATATCTTGCGTCCGCAAGCTGATATCCCCTACACTTTCAGCCGCAATGGGCAGTCGAGTGTTGATGAACATAGCGTGAGCTTGCTGCGCGAGCCTTTGGAGATTATCGAAAGGCGTTTGCTCAACGGTGCTATTTCTAATTTTACTTACGACGAAATTCTGCGTTACTACAACGAGGGGACTTCTTACGTAAAACCCGCTGACGAAGTAGCCTCCTCACCTTTGGCTGCTACTGCTCAAGTGAGAGAAGATGTAAAAAATCTCTTTCTCGTAGCCAAAAGCATTCCGTTGCGCGAAGCCCAACAAGGCGTTTCGGGTGATGCAGGTCGTAGGGTAGGTGATGCCGATCGCGTGTATGTAGATGAAAAAGGCATTGCACCTGCACAAGTGTTTATATACACTATAAACGGAGCACTCTATTTAGATAAAATCCTCTTGTACCACTTAGACGAGCGTTTTTTCTCCGATGCTACCCTGCGCCGCGAACACCAAAACGTAGTCTTGCCCGCTGGTGAGAACTACACCCAACTCGAACATCATTGGGATTTGGCTTATGGCTACTTCCTGCATCTGCAATCGCTCACCCAATCCGATGGAGTAGCTGCTTTGGCAGGTGCCGAACGCAAAATTCGCAATGCTTTTGTACAAGGACGCATAGAGTTAGGGCGCTATCGCTATGAAGCCTTATATGAACAAATGCACATCATTCGCAAAGAACTCTCCAAAGTGATGGCTATTCGCACCATTCACACCCTTACGGGGGCAAATACCCTTGCCAATTACAGCGAATCGCCTAAGCAGGCTTTCAAATACTTGTCGCAAGGCTATGGATTCCTATACGCATTGCAATTCACTCGTAAACCCGATGGCAGTCTTTATTTTACTTACGACGAAGTAAAAGCCCTCCAAAACCAACTTATAGCAGGTACCGGACTTTGGAATAAATCCCGCTTGTTAGCCCCTGCCGAAATTGTAGGTTCACTTAAAAACATCACACAACAAATCGCTGAACGTTACCAGTTATGACAAAAAATATACTCTTATGTCTCTTTGCCATAGTGCTCTGCGCCTGCGAAGACAAAACAGATACCACCGAGCCTATCAAAATAGGCACCGAGAGCAGTTCACTCACTCAGCTCACACTCTACCCTCAGAGTCAGCACGATATATTGCTCTCAGGAGGCAATCACAAGTACACAGTGAATGTTGCTAACAGTCGTTTGGCAAGTGCTTCTATCAGTCAGGATACCCTGAAGATAAAGAGTTTTCAAGAACAAGGAACTACTTATGCAATCATTCATTCACACGACCAAACCGCGCGCTTGGAGATTAACGTCCGCCCTAACGAACTCAGTTTTTCAGCTGATGAAGTAACCCTTGCCCCTACCGATATTAATAAAACCATACGCTTAGGAGGCGGTGACATTGTGAGCCTCACCACTACCGACCCCGATGAGGTGATGAAAGTTACTTGGAATGGCAGTAGTGGGATTGTAGAGATAAGAGGTAAAGCCGAAGGGGTAGCCACCCTCACCGCTACTTCGGCAGGACTCGCCCCAAAAGAGCTGAAAGTGAAAGTGCGTTGTATAGACGAAAAAGGCTTTCTCAATCAGTTAGGCGTATACCAGAACACCAGTCGCTCGCTTAGCCAAGCCATTAACCCAGCGCGTATTGTTAAAGACCCTACCACAGGCACTTTCTTTTCGGGGAGCGCTAATGTCAATGCGCTTAACAATTTGTATTACAAAATTCCGCCTATTGAGCATCCAGTAGTGGGTACTTATATCAATTTACTCATCGAATACAAGAAGTTAGGAGGAGTAGCTACTCGCGAAAACCTTAAATTTTACGTAGAAGAAGTGCGCACCGCTACCCAACAAGTGGTTTTGCGCGGTAAAACCCTAAAAATAGTAGTGCCCTATTACAATTGACAATTGACAAAAAACTAACCCATAGAGTCTAATTTTAATTTTATATATATTTTTATGAAAAACCTCAGATTTTTAACCTTAGGGCTCACCCTGATAGCCCTTCTTTTTACAGCTTGTAAAAAAGATGACAACAACGGTGGCGAACAAGCCCCTCAGCGACTTACTTTAGAGAAATCGGCAGTAACCGTAAAGCAAACTGAAAGCGCTATTGTGCGCATCACAGCCGGCAATGGCGGTTATAAAGTAGAGAGTGCCGATAAAAACATTGCTACAGCAGCAATCGAGCAAAACAACGTGAAAATCTCAGCAATAGCCGAAGGACAAACCACTCTCACAGTATCCGATGCTAAAGGACAAAAAGCTGCTATAGCCGTAATTGTTGAAAGCAATATCGACCCTAGCGAAAGACTTTCGGTAGAAAAACAAACACTCACCCTTGTAAACGGAGAAGAAGAAGTGAACAGAATCCTCAATGCCGAACACAATGGCAATATCAATCTTTCTTTTACAATCAGTCCTGCAGGAAGTGTGAGTATCACTGTGGAAACCCGCATTGTAAATGGTAACCCCGACGGTAAAAACCTACGTGTAAAAGCCCTCAATGTAGGTACTGCTCAAGTAGTGGTAAAAGATAATACTAACAATCAAACTACCTCTTTCAAAGTAACTGTTACCGCCGCTGAGCTTACCATTGCTAAAACTGCTGCTGAGGTAGAAACCGAAGCTACAGTAGAAATCCGTATTAACACCGGTAACCCTAATTATACTGTTACTTCTTCAGCTGATAATATTGCAACTGCTGAAGTAAAAGAGAAAACTGAAAAAGTAGCAGGTAAAAAGGATACTCACCACTATGTGATTATCAAAGGAGTAGCTGCAGGTACTGCCACTATCACTCTTAAAGACAGCCAAAACAAAACAGTAGCTATCACTGTAACCGTAAAAGCTAAAGATGATATTTTTGAAGTAAGTAATGACGGTGTAGTAACCCTCAAAGCAGGAACTACTGCTAAAGGAGCTATCACTATCCCAACAAATGCTACAGCAGTAGGACAAGCTCTTTTTAGATCGAATTTAGCTGTTACTTCTATAAATTTTAGTAATGTTATTAAAATAGGAGCAAGTGCTTGCTTTGGTACTACTAATCTTACATCAGTTATTTTAAAGAAAGTAGAAGAGATAGAAGCTATGGCTTTTGTAAATTCAGGACTTACAGAACTTACTTTACCTGCTACAGTAAAAACTATAGCACGTATGGCGTTTATGAACTGCAAAGGATTAACAAAAGTAACTGTAAAAGCTACTACTCCCCCTACTGTACAAGCTAATACTTTTAATGGCATTAATGCCAATGCAATTCTTTATGTTCCTAAAGGAGCTAAAACTGCTTATGAAGCTCAATCTAACTGGAATTCTAAATTTAAAGAAATCAAAGAGCTTGAACAATAATCTAATTCATCAAATAAAAAAGAGGCTGTCCAAAAAGTTTAGTTTA
>NZ_KB291358.1:30596-34230 GCF_000318295.1 Capnocytophaga sp. oral taxon 326 str. F0382 | reverse complement strand
ATTTTAACACATTTTGATAAACACAAGTGATAATATTTATTTATTCTCAAGGTTTTTTGTACTCTCAAGATACTATCAATATGATTGATAAGTTACATATCAAAAATGAGTTTAAAGAGTTAGAGGATAGAATAGAATATCTTGTAAGAAAGGATAAGATAGTAAGTAAAACAGAAGAAATTCAACAGTTTCATATATTTTTCTTAAAAAATACTTTATTCAGTATACCTAATTACAAAGCAGATAAAGAGGAATATTTGAATGGTTCTTTTTTGCAGTATTTGAAACCAAACTATTATAAAATTAGTCCTCAAAGACTTTGGCAAAAAAGGAAAAACTATTTAGATACTTCTACCTATATTATGGATATTAAAGGTAATTTGATTGCAACAGGAGATGCAAGACTTGTTTCAATAGCATTTGCATCATATTCTTTAATGATAAAAACAGCAAAATTTCTTTTTGAGAAGAAATTTGATTTTGTTTTTTATATGGGAGGGATTTATGGATATTTTATAACTATAAAGGAAGGCAAACTCTATGTAATTAGTGCTTTTGATGGAGAAATAGAGATGTATGAATGGGGGTATTTTGTGAATAATTGTTTAGATAAAATAGAGCCTTCTCAGTTTATAGAAAAGAAGTAAAATTAAGTACAATGCCTTTGGTGAACGTTCGCACTGTTATTATGGTAATGCCGAAGTAGAAAAAGCCAAACGCCCAATGCTAAAACACTACAGCCACGACGGTAGTACAGAAATCGTATGTAACAAAACCGATAACAGCACCAAGTTTATACTTTACTTAGGCGGTGATGCGTATAGTGTCCCTGCGATACTTATTTCGGATGGTGAAGTGCAAAAGCTCTATTACTTACATAGAGATTATTTAGGCTCTATAGTAATGCTTACCGATGAAGACGGCAACATCGCTGAAAGACGCCATTTTGACCCTTGGGGACAACCCATAAAAGTAGAAGATGGAGCGGGAAAAGTGTTACAAGGTTTAACTTTATTAGATAGAGGTTTTACAGGACACGAACACCTGCAAACCGTAGGATTGATACATATGAACGGACGGTTGTACGACCCTGCCCTACACCGCTTCTTAATGCCCGATAACTTTGTACAAGACCCTTTTAACACCCAAAACTTTAATAGATACGGCTATTGTTTGAATAACCCGCTTATTTATGTAGATGAGAATGGGGAGTTTTGGCATATAGTAATAGGTGCTTTAGTAGGAGGAGTTGTAAATCTTGTTGCAAATATAAATAACAGTCAAGGGTTTTGGGAACATTTAGCTGCTTTTGGTGTTGGTGCGTTAGGAGGAGCAGTAACAGCTGCAGTAGGTGGTAGTGATGGAGGTGCTTCCTTTCTTGCTATAACAGGAACAGCTGCAGGAATGGGAGCTTTAACAATGGGTACGAATAGTATTATAGCACAAACTGGCCCTAATTTTTCAGGAATGAATAATGTGAATTGGGGTGCTGTTGGTAAAAGTTCCTTAGTTGGAGGAGCTTCAGGATTTGCTAGTGGAGCTGTTGGTGTATGGGCTACTAACTCAGGAATGTTAGTAAATGGAATAAACAGTCCTGTTTTGAGATCTTTAGCTGCTTCTCCTTTAGCATCAGGAGCAGGACATGTTGTAGGAGGAACAACCTATAATTTATTAGAAGGACAGAGTTTAGGTAATGCTTTTAGTAATTCATTTAATGGTATAGGACAAAGTATCGCTATGGGAACAATGCTTGGTGTTACTACAACTATAGTAAATTCCTATGCTCATAAAGTTAACCCTTGGGTAATTAGAAGTAAGCCTCAATCAATAGATTATGATTTTACTCCTGACCCATATGGAGAAAATTTGACTCTATATAGAGGTACAACTGGCAGTGAAACGGATAATAGTAGATTTCTTTTTATGACAGATAATCCTGAATATGCAAGAACATATATTACAAATGGAGGTTCTCTTATAAAAGTTACTATTCCTCATTATACTCTTTATAAAATGCGATTCAATGGAGATGTAATATATTATAATGGAACACATAATACAACTATCCCTAATACTGAATATCGTTTCTCTCCTCGAGTAAAACCTTTAATCATAAAAAATATTAAAGACTAAATCTATGAACATTAGACTTAACCTTCAAAATACAACAGATAGACTACTCTCTATAGCAAATGATATTTGTTTCAACACTATATCTCATAAAGTACTTTATTTTATGAGAGGATTTGATAACTATAATCAAAAATCATCTCTTTATGAATACGAAAGAGAGAATTATAAGTTGTTCAGCAAAAGAAAGTTTCTTAGCTTAGAGGAATTAGTAAGAAAAATAGAAAAACACAAGAAATTTCTTACCTGGGTAGATCTAACTTTATACTTTTCTTCAGAAGAAGAGACAATTATTTTAGTAGAACTTGTTTTTACAAAAAGAAGATTTATATTTTGGCATAAATTTAGTTCTAAACTCAATTTTCATTGTGGAATAAGATTACCAGATGACTACACAGTAAAAAACAATCAAAAATTTGATGTTAATTGGCATTTACAGAAATTTCTACATACTGAATAAGAAATGATTGCTTAGAAAATAATATCACTACACAAGTCTCGCAAAATGGTTGGAGTAATATTGATTGGACAAGTGCGGTAATAGATACAGGAATAGGCGTTGGAAGTGCTTATTTAGGAGGTAAATTATCAGGCTTTTCTTCAAAACTGTTTAGCAATGTTACGAGTCCTATCCTTAAAAATGTATTGATAAATGGCACAAGCAATGCAGCTTCTGGATTTCTTGTTTCTGCAGGATTTTCTTTTGCATATACTAAAGATTTTGATCAAGCTTTAAAAGATGGTGTTAAAGGAGCTGGCTATGGTTTGGCATTAGGTTCGGCTTTAGGGGTTGTGCAAGGATTTCAGTATGCAAGAGGATATGATGTAAATCCTTGGACAGGAAAAAGGAATGATTTTTTTAAGGGGACTTGGTATTCAGATAGAGTATTAGGAAATATGTTTAATACATCTGATGCTTTTCATAGCTTTCCTGAGAATGTTAAAGCTTTTCAAATGGATGGGGTTGTAACTCCTCTAAAAGGGAAAGATGGTGTTATAGTTCCAATATTAAAAATACCAGGAAGTTACAGAGGAAAAGAAGGATATTTTGAATTTATAAAAGAACGTGATGGAATGATTAATCATAGATTTTTTCGTCCTAATAGTAAATAACATGGAATTAACAGATAAATTAATAGCACTACTAAAAAAAGGAGCTCCTGTATATGGGACAATACAAAAATCTTTTTCAAAAAATGATGCCTTAGAGATTTTAGAAGAGTGTCTAAAGAGTAGAATTGCTGTTTTGGGAGGAGATGTAGTCAATATTAATAATAATGGTTATTTTGAATATAATTATGACAATTGGAGTTATAATAGAAAAAAAGGAGAAAGCGAGGTAGATTATGTATTAAGAAGTATAGAAAAAGCCATTAAATATATATCTAATTATAAACTAAATAATGTTTATTTTTGTATTTCATTTGATATAAAAGACAGTAATACAAATAAATATTTCTTTTTTAAGGATATAACTTTATAATGAGACATTCAAAAGAAATTG
>NZ_KB291358.1:30312-30576 GCF_000318295.1 Capnocytophaga sp. oral taxon 326 str. F0382 | reverse complement strand
CTTATCAATATGAATGCTCGTTTGTACGACCCTGTGCTACACCGTTTCTTACAACCCGACAACTACGTACAAGACCCTTTTAACACCCAAAACTTTAATAGATATGGGTATTGTTTGAATAACCAATACTAAAATACCAGGAAGCTATAGAGGGAGAGAAGGATATTTTGAATTTATAAGAGAACGTGATAGAATGATTTAATCATAGATTTTTCAATCTTAATAGTAAATAACGTGAGTTCGATCTAACAGAACATTGATTTA
>NZ_KB291358.1:30078-30292 GCF_000318295.1 Capnocytophaga sp. oral taxon 326 str. F0382 | reverse complement strand
TTCGTGAAAATTCGTGTTTCACATACCCAGCTGCACCAACTCGCTGGCTTTGTGGGAGATTTAAAACACTTTGCTGATTGTTAAATAATTACTTACGCCGAACTCACGTTAAATAATGTTTATTTTTGTATCTCATTTGATATAAAAGATACTAATACGAATAAATATTTCTTTTTTAAGTATAACTTTATAATGAGACATTCAAAAGAAATTG
>NZ_KB291358.1:29456-30058 GCF_000318295.1 Capnocytophaga sp. oral taxon 326 str. F0382 | reverse complement strand
TATAACTTTATAATGAGACATTCAAAAGAAATTGTAAATCAAATAAAGATAATAGATGAAGTCCTCTATTCTCTGAACTTACCTTCAATTTTGAAGAATAAATATTTTGTAACAGACACTATAAGCTGTGAAGATTATTTAAAGTTACATTATAATAAACCTAATAACATTTTCTTTTCAATAATATTAAATTCCTTTGGAGTACAAATAGATATTGATGAAGCAAAAGAAATATTAGATTTATCACTTTCCTCTCCAAAAGAAGAAAAATACTTTAAAGAATTTATAAAAATTCTTTTTACATCTTTTATTAGAATAAAAAAATACGGTAAATATTATATTAAGATTAGTTTTTTCAATCAGAAAAGAGAATGTGTTAAAACGATTAGATACATTGAAATTAATTCTTTTTCTTTAAATTTTAAAGCTACTTTAAAAGAATATCCTCCTTTGTATTTATCTTGGTAAAAAACATTCATATAAGACTATAAGAAAAGTTCTAGTTTAAAATTTCGTACGTTTACTTTTAAAAGGATAATTTCAAAAGTATCAAAGAAATTATAAAGGCGCTGTCCAAAAAGTCTCAAAATCACTTTTGCGTC
>NZ_KB291358.1:28907-29436 GCF_000318295.1 Capnocytophaga sp. oral taxon 326 str. F0382 | reverse complement strand
AAACATTCATATAAGACTATAAGAAAAGTTCTGGATTAAAATTTTGTATGTTTACCTTGAAAAGGACAATTTGAAAAATATCAAAGGAATTATAAAGGTTATAAAATTTTTAAGATCAAACCATAATAGTATGAAAATAGACAGAGAACTCAAACAAGAAATTAACAAAGAATGGCAAAGTGCTTTCCCCCAGTTAGGGAGCTATACTCAAAATAAATTTTTTAAAGTTTTAGGGACTCTTATTGTTGGTATAGAATTGATAAAGGTTCCTTTTATGGAACAATATAGACCTCATTTTGTTATCTATACTCTGTTTGATAAAGATTTAGGTACAGACCTCTCTGAAGAAATATTATTACAAGAGTTTTATAATAAGAAAGGGTTTCAGTGTGATATACCTTATTTAAAACACAATGAGTATTTTAAAGAAGTGGTAAGTTGTATTTATAAACAACTTCCAATCTCTTTAGAAGTAGACATACAAATTAATAAAATAAATCACTTGTGTTTATCAAAATGTGTTAAAATT
>NZ_KB291358.1:0-28887 GCF_000318295.1 Capnocytophaga sp. oral taxon 326 str. F0382 | reverse complement strand
CTGATTATCAATAGCTTTTGTAGTATGTTATGTAAGGGTGTTTTGCAAACGCCTACATAAATAAAACTTTTCGGACACCCTCATAGTAGTATGAAAATAGACAGAGAACTTAAACAAGAAATTAACAAAGAATGGCAAAGTGCTTTCCCTCAATTAACATAAGTTCGAATATAACAGAACATTGGTTTACATTTGTAACATAATATACACAAAATAATTCACCATCAGGTGAAAATTCGTGAAATTAGTGAGAGATTTAAAATATTTTGCTGCTTTTTAAACAACTACTTATCGAACTCTCATTATTTTATTAAGAGTTAAGAAAAAAAGTCTCTTTTGAGAAGTCTGCGAGAGTGAAGTATGTGAGGAATTGGGGCGCGTTTTTTTAAAGCGAATACCGCAAAAAATTGTCATTCGTAACTCGTCATTCGTAATTATTTATTATCTTTGCCCCAATTAAATTAATTATTATTACAATGAAGTTAAAACATATCACCCTTTTAGCAGCAGCATCTTTAGTGTTAGCTGCCTGCAACAATCCTCAAATCCCTGAACAAAAAGAAGCACAAACCCCTCAAAAACCGTTGATTAGCTATGTAGATCCATTTATTGGTACAGGCGGCCACGGGCATACTTACCCTGGGGCAACTACCCCTTTTGGTATGATACAAGTGAGCCCCGTCAATGGTCTTAGCCACTGGGATTGGTGTTCAGGCTATCATTATTCTGATAGTCTAATGGTAGGTTTTGGTCATTTGAGTCTCAGTGGTACAGGGATAGGCGACCTAAACGATATTTTGCTAATGCCTACTACTAAAGAGTATGACCTCAGCGTACTGAAATATGGTCGCAAAGAGCAATACCCCGTGAATGCCCAAGAGTTTCGCGATATGGTGCCTTACAAATCAAAATATAGCCATAAGAACGAAAAAGCAGAAACTGGTTATTACCAAGTGTATTTAGAAGACCCCAAAGTGAATGTAGAACTCACTGCGGCACAACGTTATGCTGTACATCGTTATACTTTCGAAAAAGGAGCAGAGCAGTCTGTAATTTTGAATTTAGGATTTGCTATCAACTGGGATAGCCCTACCAAAACTTCTTTTAGCCAATCACGTAAGAAGTTAGACGCTAATAACAACGGCAATATTATCACAGGTTATCGTTATAGTACTGGCTGGGCTGAAAACCAAAAAGTGTTCTTCGCAATTCAGTTTTCTAAACCTATCAAAAATATTACCTACCAAAAACATAAAGAGGATATTACTTCAGGGCAAATCTTCTTTGATAATACTGATGAGAAGTTAGAGGTAAAAGTAGCCGTTTCGTCAGTAAGTGAAGAAAATGCTTTAGATAACTTGGAGTTATACAACGCTCCTAATTTTGATAAAACCAAATCATTAGCGCAACAACAATGGGAAAAGACCCTTAGCAGTATAGTAGTAGAAACTCCTGTTGATTCTCTCAAAACCATTTTCTACACTGCCCTCTATCACGCACAAGTAGCGCCTGTAACTTTCTCTGATAAAAATGGTCAGTTCCGCTTGCAAAACGATGAAATTGTAAAAACCGAAGGTACTGCTTATTCTACCCTTTCTCTGTGGGATACTTTCCGTGCCGAGCACCCACTGCTTACTCTTTTGCAACCCAAAGTAACTGCCGATATCATTAACTCAATGTTAGCTTACTACCAAGTGCACAAAGTATTGCCCGTTTGGACGCTCTACGGCAATGAAACCAATACAATGACGGGCTATCACTCGGTAGCAGTGATTGCCGAAGCCTATCTCAAAGGTGTACGTGGTTTTGATGCTGAAAAGGCTTACGAGGCAATGAAAACTACAATGATGCAAGACGCACGGGGACTCAAAGCGTACAAAAAATATGGTTACATTCCTTATAACGCAGGGGTAGACGAATCAGTTACCATTACCCTTGAATACGCTTACGACGACTGGTGTGTGGCGCAAATGGCTAAAGCCTTAGGTAAAACTGAAGATGCCGACTTCTTTACCAAACGCTCAGAAGCCTATGCTCACCTATTTGATAAAGAAACGGGCTTTATGCGTGGTAAAAGCACTGATGGTAAATGGCGCACACCTTTTGACCCTAAACGCTCCGACCACCGCGAAAATACCGACTATACCGAAGGTAACGCTTGGCAACACAGCTGGTTTGTGCCTCACAACGTACAAGGACTTATCAACCTATTTGGAGGCAATGAACCTTTTGTAACACACTTAGAAAAACTCTTTACCGAAAGTTCTGAAATCACTGGTGATAACACCTCTCCTGATATTTCAGGACTCATAGGTCAGTATGCGCACGGCAATGAACCGAGCCACCATATTGCCTATATGTTCAACGTAGCAGGACAACCTAAGAAAACCCAATATTGGGTAGATCGCATCTTGCAAACTCAGTACAACACTACCCCTAACGGACTTAGTGGTAATGAGGATTGCGGACAGATGTCGGCTTGGTACATTTGGAGTGCTATGGGCTTATATCCTATGAATCCAGCTTCTACCGAGTATGAGTTCGGTCGTCCACTATTTGATAAAGTAACCATACATTTACCTAACGGAAAGACATTTACAATCATTGCTAAAAATGTGTCTAAAGACAATAAGTATATCCAATCTGTAAAACTCAACGGCAAGGAATACTCTCAATGGCATATTTCTCACCAAGACCTTCTAAAAGGTGGTGAATTAGTTTTTGAAATGACAAACAAATAAATGAAAAGAAATATCTTAATCACAGGAGGAGCTGGCTTTATCGGCTCTCACGTCGTGAGGCTATTTGTAAACAAATACCCCGACTATCAAATTTTTAACTTAGATAAACTCACTTACGCTGGTAACTTAGAAAACGTTGCCGATGTAGCCAATGCCCCTAACTATACCTTTATACAAGCGGATATTTGCGACTACGAGCGTATGAAAGCCCTCTTCGCTGAACATCACATCGATGGAATCATTCACCTTGCTGCCGAAAGTCACGTGGATAGAAGCATTGAAGATCCTTTCAGCTTTGCAAAAACAAATGTAATGGGTACTTTGAGTCTTTTGCAAGCAGCGCGTGAGGCGTGGAAAAATAATATGCAAGGCAAACGCTTTTATCACGTCTCTACCGATGAGGTATACGGCGCCTTAGAAATAGGAGCCCCGCTCTTTACAGAACAAACCCCTTATGACCCTCAATCACCGTATTCGGCATCTAAAGCTTCCTCAGACCATTTTGTGAGAGCTTACCATAACACTTACAAATTGCCTGTGGTGATTTCAAACTGTTCTAACAACTATGGTTCTCACCAATACCCTGAAAAGTTAATACCGGTGTGTATCTATAATATTGTAGATAATAAACCACTACCTATCTATGGCAAAGGCGAAAATATCCGTGATTGGCTTTTTGTGGAAGACCACGCTCGTGCTATCGATACTATTTTTCACCAAGGGAAAGACGGCGATACTTACAACATTGGAGGCTTTAACGAATGGCGTAATATCGATTTAGTGAAGGTTATCATAAAAGAAGTAGATAAGCAGTTAGGTCGCCCTGAAGGCACTTCCGAAAAGCTTATCACTTTCGTAACCGACCGTGCTGGTCACGACCTCCGTTATGCTATTGATGCTACTAAATTGAAAAATGAACTCGGTTGGGAACCTTCCTTGCAGTTTGAAGAAGGTATCCAAAAAACCGTAAAATGGTACCTTTCTAATAGATAAGAGGTAAAGAAGTAAGAGATAAGAAAAACAGAGGCTACACATTAGTAACCTCTGTTTTTTTCTATTCTATAATTTGCTAATCATCTCATTTGCTAATTTGCTAATTATCTCATCTTCTACACACCACTTGGTTCATATATTTTAGATTTACAATGCTGTATTCGTTCAGTTTGTTAGTTTTTTCTAACTGTTTATAGAAAGCTTTGAGATTAGCTTTCTTGAGCGCTTCGTCTTCAAACTTGCCAAAAATAACTTTAAAACTAGGCACGCGCATCAAAAAATCGTATTCGCCATTAGGTTTTACCAATACTTCTGTGATGTTCTCAGCCATCCATTGGTCGTTTTGTATAAACTGCATCAGTGCGTAGGAGGATTGCCAATACTGTTCGGTATTACCTCTGAGTACAGGTACTCGCGCCGAGTAAGAACTCGAGAGAGGCATCTTCTTCCCTTGGGTATCCATATAGTACACCCCTGCTCCGTCATACACACGAGCGATAGGCTCTCGCTGTTTAATTTTGGCATTTAGGGTGCCATCAATCGTGCAAAACACTTCCGATTTCTCAATCATCACATTGTTGTCTAAGAGCTTTTCTATTTCATTTAGCCGAAGGAGTCCCATCGGTTGTTGTGCTTGAGGATCTTTGAAGATAGTGCGGCGTATAGTCTCATCGGTAACGTACATATTCTCGTCCTGATGGTCTACCACCACCTCTTTCACAATACGCATCTTGTTGCGCCCCGATGCAAATATTTGTATGCAAAAGGGCAAAAAGATGATTACAAGTATTTTTAGTATCTTTTTTATCATAATAGATTTGCTAATTTGCTAATTTCTCAATTTGCTAATTAGTATCGTAGCCAAAACGCCTTAATTGTCGTGCATTGCTACGCCAGTCTTTATTTACTTTTACAAAAAGTTCCAAGTGTATTTGTTTGCCAAAAAACTTCTCTAAATCAACACGGGCTTCCACGCCTACTCGTTTTAAGGCTTCTCCTTTATGACCTATGATAATCCCCTTCTGACTTTCGCGCTCTACCATTATCACTGAGCGAATGTGAATAATCATCTCGCTATCCGCAAAACTTTCAGTTTCTACTTCTACCGAATAGGGGATTTCCTTCTTGTAGTGCAATAGTATTTTCTCGCGTATAATTTCATTTACGAAAAAGCGCTCTGGTTTGTCAGTGAGTTGGTCTTTAGGGAAGAAAGCAGGCGATTCAGGCAAAAGCTCTATAATGCGGTTGAACACTACCTCTGTTTGGAAGTTGCGCAAAGCCGAAATAGGAAAAATTTCGGCACGAGGCACTTTTTCCTTCCAGTAAGCTACTTGTTCTTCCAATGTACTTTGGTCGGAAGTATCCACTTTGTTGATGAGCAACAACACAGGCACGTCCAATTTATTGATGCGATTAAAAAAAACTTCATCTTTCAGTTCTTTTTCGCCTATTTCTACCATATAGATAAGAATGTCAGCATCTTCAAAAGCACTTTTCACAAAGTCCATCATCGAGGCTTGTAAGGCGTATGAAGGTTTGATAATCCCAGGGGTGTCCGAAAAAACCACCTGAAAATCATCACCACTTACGATACCAAAAATGCGGTGTCGTGTGGTTTGTGCTTTAGAGGTGATAATAGAAAGTTTTTCGCCTACAAAGGCATTCATAAGGGTAGATTTCCCTACATTAGGATTCCCTATAATATTTACAAATCCAGCTTTATGCATCTGTTAATTGTCAATTGTTAATTGATTGTATCATTCCTTTTCCCCAGTGTGGGTGATTAGGCGTTTTAGGAGTGAAATGGTTAAATTTTTCTAAGGCTATTTTAACTATAGGTTCTGCTTTTTCCTTGCCGCCACCTAATATTTTAGGTTTATAGTAAATACCGATGGCACGAATCACATAAGGACGTGGGTTTTCAGCATTTGCCTTGATAGCTTTTTCAATGTATGCTTTACATATTTTTCCGTATTTAGCTCCGCGAAACATCGGGTTTACTTTCACTTTAGCACTGTTCAGATAGGCGTATAAGGCATTGATTTCCGATACATCGGCATCAGGTTGTTTTTCAGCTATCTTCAAATATTTCTCCGCCTGATTGCAATAACTATCAATCATATCTCCCTGCGACATATCAGCGAGACGTATGTTCACATAAGCCGCATAGTAATTCGCGAGCCAATGCGAAGCCGCTGAGGTAGCAAGAGACTCAAAATCTTTAGCTAAAGTCTGTAATTCTTTAGTAGTATAGCTTTTGTCAAGGAGTTTCACTTTTTCAGTAAGTATAGCTTCCACATCCTGCCCCAAAACTACAGAACAAACTAATAGCAGAAAAAAAGTAATATATCTATTCATTCGTAATTCGTAATTCGTCACACGTCATTATCTCCTTCCTTTCGGTTTTTTGGCAGGTGCCGATGGAGTAGGAGAGGAGGTGGTTTTTGGAGTTTCTACCTCTTCTTTCTTTTTCTCCTTTTTGTAAAGAGGAATTAGGTAGCTGAGCGTGTAGTTGAACCCTACGCCAAATCTACTTCCTTCGTACACTCTGCCGAAAGCAGGAATATAGTAGTTAGGAAAACCACTGTTGTTCGTTTGTGCTACCAATAGCCCTACGCGCACACTTGTCCCCGCATAGAGGTTGCGCAAGAGTTCCGCTTTGATGCCTACAACTAATTCCAACCAATGTGCTGTACGTCCGTCGTATTTTTTTAGGAAAGAGGGGTCGGAGCCTATGATATTTTCAGTCCAATATTGGTTGTCCTTGTGGATTGTATAGGAAGTGAGGTCTTGAGAGAAGAGCGAAATGCCATAGCGAGCCCCTACGTAAATCATATTTTCCATACCATACCAATTGCCGTAGGTATTATAATCAAAACCCGCACGCAAAAACTGACCTTGGGTAGTATAAGTATAAAAATCCTCGTTTTTACTTCTCTTTTCGTGTCCTAATTCTGCCGCGAAATAGTGGTTGGTTGTCAAGCGGTAATCGCCTACCAACTCAAGTCCGTAGTAATCTTTATCAAAAAAAGGACGTACCAACTTACTCAAGTCGGCACCCACGCGCAAGCCATACCGTTGTTTGTACACAGGGGCTTGTTGTTTTTCGGGTAAGGCGATGGTAGTTTGTGAAGTCGTACGGGTAGCCGTTTGTGCCTTTAAGCCTGCAACCCATAACATACTAATGATACAAATGTATATGAGCTCTTTTTTCATTATCTACGGTAGTGTTCTTGATGTTCAGACCTTTCAGCCAAGAGTTACTTGCATCTTGAATAGTAGCCGAAAGAGTGTTGTAAGTAATTTTTACCCCGCAAGCCTTGCTTACGAACGATTGTTTGGGAGTATAAGTGAGGGTAAGAGTTGCTGTACTGGTAGTTGTGCCCGAAACCACCGTTTGAAACAGATAAGTGGTAGGTGATTCCAAGCGCAAGGGCAAAGCAAGTGAATCTAAAGTAGTGTTGCTCACCAAAGGAGTCGTGTTACCCTCGCCATAAACCGTAAGATTTGCTACGCTAAAAGGCGTGCGAGTGTTGTTTGGGTTATAAAAACGCACCACTAAGCGAGGGGTATTTACGTTGTGGTCGCAAAGATCATCCGACTCACAGCTTATCAACGCTGAAAGTGAGAGAATTAGAAAAGATATGAAGATATTTTTTTTCATTAGAAAATATAAAGTTGGCGCAAAGATACAAAACAATTGATAATTAACAATTGCTTATAAACAATTATTTACTATCTTTGTCCTTTAAACTTTTTACTTTTCACTATACAGATGGCAAAGAAAAAGAAAACCCTCCCCGCTAACTTCTACGAACTATTAGAAGCTAAAGATTTAGACGCACTTAAAGCCGTTTTCAACGAATGTGAGCTAAACGCTTACGACCGTCGTTCATTCAAGACACCTGCACTCTCTTTCTATGAAATCCCTTTAGAGTTAATGGATTGGCTCATTGCTCAAGGCGCTGACATTGATGTAAAAGATGAATATGACCGCACTCCATTATATTATCACGCCGAAGTGAATAATGTAGAAAAAGTAGCTTTACTATTAGAAAAAGGGGCTGATATAGAATCTAAGACAGCGTATGACGAAACACCATTGTTTGGTGCAGGTTATCACCCTGAAGTAACTGCTTTGCTTATAGCTAAAGGAGCTAATATCAAGGCAAAAGACGATATGAAACATAATCCTATGGAGGCAATGCTGTACTCTGTTCAGAGTATTGATATTTCTAAAGCAGCTAAAACAGCTGAACTTTACCTCAAAGCAGCATTGAAGCCTACCAAATTTGCTAAAGAACAAATCACTCGCATAGGAGAAGATTTTGAGTTTCACCGCAACAATTTCAACCCAGAGTATTTGGAGGAAACCGATGCAGGATTGCAACAACTATACAAGCTCTTTGATGTGCCTCCTGTACCACACCGTATACAACACGATGGCAAATCGCCTATTGTACTTATTAGCGATACGTGGGAAGAGCGTTTCGAGCAGGCGTGGACGCTTTTGGTACCCAGTCGTGGTAGAGCAACTACGATACAAGGTGAGGTAGTGCGTATTGCAGGTAGGATAAACGACGAACTCCTGCGCAATGCTATGGGCAACTGGGATAAGGAATACCGCAGCTCACCGCTATTAACAGTTACCTGCAACAAGGTAATCCTCTCTCGGAGAGTGAACTCGCCGAAGTAGCCGATATTCAAAAACACATCTTGGAAGACGACGGCACTGGCTCCCAACGCCTATGCGAATTGGCTACCGCTTGGGTCGTACAGAATCCTCAGCCTATTGCCTTAGGCAAAGTGAATTATAAGTATTAGGGGATAGCCATTCGATTTGTCTGCCCCGTCAGACTTGTCCGACCCCTACCCCCTAATCGCCCCCCCTAAAAATGAAAATTATCTCTAAATTCAAAGATTACTACGATTATAAAGTCGCTGAGTACGGCATAGACGAAAACCTCGTCTATGACCGCCGTTTGCCACCAGAGGTAGGGATGAGCCTCCCTCAGAGAAGTTGGCTCACCTTTGATGACCCCACCGACGATGAGGCACTGCACTCAGCACTCTATGTGGGCACTGCACTCGTACACCTCTTTGCTACACGCTCTAAAATATACACTCATTGGGATTTTGCCGACCCTGAGGATTGGCATTACAGCATATATGATTTGTGGTATGGCGACCGCTATGTGCTGATGAATGACGGGAAAGAAATTAGGATAACCTCCTACTTATCGGCTACTTGTGATACTTTGCTTGAACAGATGGAAGCCACGCGTGAACGGAATATCTTTAAGCTCGAAGACCGACCGCCGTGGTTGGTGTTGAAAAGTCCGTTGTTGCTCATTTACAACAAAGACCACAGAGGAGATAATAGGGCAACCCATTATGTGAATTTGCAGGAACTTGGCATCTATATCGATCCCGATTTTGTATGGCAGCACATCGTGCAATACCTTTCCGACCTCAAAACCCAAGCCGAGCAATCGCCCGAACTGCCCAATGACCTAAAAATAGATAGCAAAGGTTTTGACAAAAAACGCTCTTTCCGCCCCAAAATGAAGTAATATTAAAAAGTGAAATTCGTCTGACTTGTCTGTCCCGTCCGACTCGTCAGCCTCGAACCCCTAAAACAAATGAAAGAACAACTCCACCGCATTCAGCAAAAGCTCTTCCAAGCCAAAGCCGCCGATAAGAATTTAGAAGTATTTGGTGCCGATGCTCACCAGTACCACCTCAACCCGCCCGTAAGCGAGGCGGAAGTCCTCGCTTTTGAAAAGAAATACGGCGTGCAACTGCCCGAATGCTATCGTGCTTTTATGCTTACTGTAGGCGATGCTAAAGCTAAAAAATCAGACTTTATAGCAGGACCTTATTTCGGCTTGTACGCCTTTGGAACTTCTGTAGATAGCCTACTCTACGAAAAAATAGAAACCTACCTCAAAGCGCCTTGTAATCTTTCTCCTGATATGACTCAAGAAGAATGGGAAAAGCTCTCTGATCCGCTATTGTTCTCTGAAGAAGACGAAGAAGAAGATGATGATAAGTATTTTGCCGAACGAGCAAAAGTATTTGGCGGACTCTTGCCTCTCGGGAGTCAGGGGTGTACCTATGAACACGCCTTGGTGCTGAACGACAAATATGCCGGTCGTGTAGTGAATGTAGATTTAGACCTCGCGCAACCTAAATTTGCTTTCGAAACCAACTTCTTAGATTGGTACGAACGCTACCTCGATGAGGTGATCTCTGGGCAACTTTTAGACGACCGCCCTACTTGGTTTGGCTACCATCGTGGCGAACCCGCTGAGGTGCTCCTCAATGAATATGAGCACACTACCGACCGCAAAACGCAAACCGACTGCCTCGAGGGGGTATATCATAAAAAACCGCCTTTAGAACCTGCACTATTAGACAAGATAGAAAAGCTCATCGCCTTAAACAACGAAGATAGAGATTTTTTAATTGAAATTCTTAGCCAATCGTGTTATGAGCGAGCCAAACCTTATCTGCAGACTTTGGTAACCAAAGATCCTAAAAAGGTATTTCAGTTTGTATGGTGGTATGCAAAAGACCATTGCGCCGACTGGGTGTCTGTTGTAAAAGAGCTGTTGCCTACCATTACCGACGAAAGAACCTTTGATTTTGCTACCTACCTCCTTACGGAAGGAGATGACAATTTCGAAGAAGTGATCCTGCCTTTCACCGATAATGAGAATCCTCAAATACGTAGCACTGCCTACTATATACTCGGCGAAAGTGAGAAAAGAGAACAGTACCTCGATACTTTTATCAAAGGGCTACAAGAGACCGATACCGGTGTCCTTTGCACAGTTATGCAAGCCCTTTCTGAGATAGATGACGAGCGCTTATTACCTTATTACAAAGCCATAGCCAAACGCTTCCCCGAAGAGAAAGACTATATCCTTTCCAACTTAGAACGCCGCTTAGCTTCTTTTGGACTTACCTTAGACGAAACCAGAAAATAGAAAGATGCAACTAAAAAAGACCATAGAAAACCTTTGGATTACTAAAGTACTCGTTGAAGGACTTAACAAAGCCTTTGCCTATAACGAGTACTTGGGTAGCTTTTTGATGATAGCTATTTTCTGTATTATCTATGTGCTAATATTCCCTATAATGTTAGTGGTATTGCCAATTCTTGGGTTAGTGAATTTGTTTAAGAAATAAAGAGTGAAAAATGAACCTAAATAGAATAATACATTCAAGGCTGTTGAACACTACCATTGATAAAGTAATCAAAGTCAATGCCTATAACCCTTTGTTAGGTTTAGTTGTAATAACAATAGCTCTTTTTGTTTTCTTTATAGTCGTAATCCTTTCAATAATAGTAGGATTACCTATACTTGGCTTAGTTAATTTGTTTAAAAAATTGATAAAATAAAAGATGGAATTACAAGATTTATTGGGCAGACTTATTCATTCTCCCGAAATAAAAGAATTTTTTGCGCAATATCATTTGCCACAAAACCCTAATCCTGAATATGATGCTTACGGCAACTTGTTTTGGGTACCAGTTAATAATGAAGAAAAGACCATTCGCTGCCTTTTTACTGGGTATGTGAGATATGCTCCCGCTTATGGAGAGCCTATTGGCAATTATAACAAGGAAAAAGACCAACTCATTTTGCATCAAATCACCATTGATTCCGAAAATGCACCCGATGGAAAAATTTCTGATATAAACCTGCCTTTTGGATTGAACATTGGCGATGATAAAACAACCATTGTACAGAAAATAGGCAAGAAACTTACGGGTAAAACAGTGAGTGATTATGGCTCTGCTTATGATGTTTTATTTGAGGAATTTCGCTTGTTAGTGGTTCTGAATCCTAAGGAACAATTGCGTAGACTAATATTATTCAAATTAGAACTATATGAAAAGAAACGCATCCACCTAAAAGCCCTCCTCAAATCACAAAATAAAAACATAGACCCCAATCGCATTCCTGAAATACAAGCTTTTCTCTCCGAAACACCTATTCCAGAGTGGCGCCAGCGTATGGCTCAGGGTGATGATATGTTTTCAGAAGAAAGTATTACCGCTGTAGAAACAGCCCTTACGGAATATGTGCAAACACTTTGCGAGGCGGTGCAAAAGAAAAATGCGACTACCGCTTATAACTCTATGGGCAAATTGGTAAAAAAACTCAATAAAATTAATGACAAATACGGACTTATAGAAACAATGGAGCGCGAGGAACTTTGCGAGTGGCTCAATACACTCATACGCAAAACAGGATTGGAATTAGCCGATAATGTAGATATCACCGATGAATACCGCGAGTGGTAAAAAATACAGAAACAATGAAAAAATCATTAGAAAAACTTTAATAGTTAATTAGCAAATTAGCGAATTAGTAAATAGATGTATTATGGCAATTGACGGCGTAAAAATCATAGATAGCGATAGTGGCTACGACATTTATAACAACATCACCGAGCGTTATAAAGACGGTGAGGATATAGAAAAAATCAGACAAGATTGGCTCAATGAGGAAGCTAATTTTTGTATTGATGAACTTTTTGCAGAAATCTATTGGACGGCTTTTGCATACGCTCTCTGGAAAATAGGCTACCCCCACGATGAAGTGCGCACCAAAGCTTTGCAACTCATAGAACAAGGAGCAACACCGCTCTGGAATGAGATAGACAGTAAAGCCCAAAAACAACGACAGAAAGCGCTTGATAAGCTCAAACTGCAATTGCAAGAGGATAACCCCAAACCTCTTGTGAAACCTGCTCCAAAGAAACCTAAAACACCTTATTTTGAAGTAGGAGATGTGTTGGCAATAACCATTGGTGAACGTTATGGCATCTGCTTTGTCTCGGCTGTAGAGGTTACTCCCCGAAAAATAGAGTATCATCTTGCTCCTACTCGATATTTAGCCACTACTTATCCTACAATGACCGACTTTCTGCAAAGCGAACTCGCCTGTGGGAAAAACAATCAAGATTTTGCCCTCAAAACCGATTGCTGGTTCAATCATAAAGATTTAGGAGCGATACTGCCTTCCCTTAAAAAAATAGGGACAGTACAGTTGAAACCTTATAGTTTATGGACACTCTCACCCGCTCATAGCATAGAGGATATCTATGAAAAAATCATAGAAGACAAAAAATACTTTGGAGGAAAACTCAAGAAAGTTTGTGAATTGATAGATAGTATTAAAGAGCAATTATAAAATCCTAAAAAGAAGTTATTATGCACTTATATCCTCCTATATCTTCAGAATTGGAACTAGCAGGGAAACTCATAATTCCTTTGTTAGTATTTCTCTTAATTGCTTTTGCAGCGAAAAAAGTAGAGAATAAATCTATTTCCTCTCTACTTGAAATCTTATTAGCATTGGGTATAATGGTCTATAATATAGCTGTAGGAATCTTTTTATTCCGGTGTGTGCGACCAATAATTCCCTATTGGGAGTTAGATCTTATAGAATGGTATCCTGTACCTCTATTTTTTGCGTTTTTCCTTTTAGTTTTTAACATTCTTTTCTTGCTCAGGTATAGAAATAAACTCTATGAAAATGTATTGTTTGTGCTGAGTTTAGGATTGCTGTTATTTACGCTCTATGAGTTTGTAGTTACCAAACCTTTTAAGCAACAAGATGGAGCCGAATTCTTATTAGATGAAAGTCTTTTAGAACACGCCCCACTACTAAATTTTATAATTAATATAGCAGTAAGTTTGAGTTTTATACTATTTATTGGACATAAAAGAAAATCGAATCTATGAAAAACACACTTTGGCTTTATAAAAATCCTTATCAGATAGAGATTATAGATGAAACCAGTCTCGATGATAATCAAAAAGCCCTTACTCGTTACCAAGAACGCCAACCTTACAACCGAAAAGTAGGCGAATATGACCAACTAATAGGCATTCGAATCTATGAAAATGAAGAACCTATGGGTAAAGTATTGCTTGTAGCTGATACTTATAATGTGCTCAATGAGAAAGGTATTCTTTTGGATAATGATAGACTTCTGATAGCTTGTGGCAATGAGGTATTTTGTATCCTCTTGCCTACATTAGAACTCCTTTGGCATACGCAGGTGGATATGGCTACTTGCTTTCAGATAGTCCCCTATCAAGAGGATTACATTACCCACGGCGAGGTAGAGATAGTACGCCTCAACAAGCAGGGCAAAATCCTCTGGCAGTTCAGTGGGAAGGATATTTTTGTCTCGCCTATAGAGCGTATCCCCGCTTTTAAGACAACCCCACAAGGCATTGATTTAGTAGATTTCAATTATGAGGAATACCACATTGATTATGACGGAAAGTTAATAAAGTAATTTTCTTATTCATAACCCAGCAGTTCTTGCAGCTTTACTCACATACCCAGCTGTGAGCCCTTGCTGGCTTTATCTCTTACCTCTTATCTCTTACCTAAACTTGTATCACTCCTAAGTTAAACGCTCTTTCAATGGGGGCATTGTTAGCAGCTTCTATACCCATTGCTATCCATTGGCGGGTTTCTAATGGGTCGATGATGGCATCCGTCCAGAGGCGAGCAGCAGCATAGTAAGGTGATATTTGCTCGTCGTATTGTTCTTTGATATGCGCAAAAAGGGCAGCTTCTTTTTCGGGAGTGAGTTCTTCTCCTTTTTTCTTTAGGTTGGCAGTTTCTATCTGCAAGAGCACCTTAGCAGCTTGTGCGCCCCCCATTACCGAAATGTTTCCACTGTGCCACGATACGATAAGACGCGGGTCGTAAGCCTTACCACACATAGCGTAGTTGCCTGCGCCGTACGAATTGCCTATCACAACTGTAAATTTAGGCACAACTGAGTTAGCCACAGCATTCACGAGTTTAGCCCCATCTTTGATAATCCCTCCGTGTTCTGATTTAGAGCCTACCATAAAACCGGTAACATCTTGCAGGAAGAGCAAAGGAATTTTCTTTTGGTTGCAATTGGCTATAAAGCGGGTCGCCTTGTCGGCACTATCTGAGTAGATTACACCTCCAAACTGCATTTCCCCTTTTTTAGTTTTCACCACCTTGCGCTGGTTGGCAACAATGCCTACTGCCCAACCCTCAATACGCGCATAGCCCGTGAGGATGGTTTGTCCGTAACCTTCTTTATATTCGTCAAATTCTGAATTGTCTACCAATCTAAGGATGATATCTTTCATATCATAAGGCTCTGAGCGCAATTTAGGCAAGATACCGTAAATTTCGTTAGGGTCTTTTAGTGGTTTATGCGCTTCAGTGCGGTTAAAGCCTGCTTTTTCGGCATCGGCGAGTTTAGCCATTGTACGGCGTACACGGTCGAGGGCATCTTTATCATCAGTTGCTTTATAGTCGGTTACACCACTGATTTTGCAATGAGTAGTGGCGCCGCCTAAGGTTTCATTGTCGATATTTTCGCCTATCGCAGCTTTTACTAAATAGCTACCCGCCAAAAAGATACTGCCAGTTTTATCTACTATCAGTGCCTCATCGCTCATTATAGGCAGATAAGCCCCGCCTGCCACACAACTGCCCATTACCACCGCTATTTGGGTGATGCCCATACTGCTCATCAGGGCGTTGTTGCGAAAGATGCGACCAAAGTGTTCCTTATCGGGGAAAATCTCGTCTTGCAAAGGCAAGTACACCCCCGCACTATCTACTAAATAGATGATAGGCAAGCGATTTTCCATTGCGATTTCTTGAGCGCGTAGGTTCTTTTTGGCTGTAATAGGAAACCACGCACCTGCCTTTACGGTAGCGTCATTGGCTACTACTACACATTGTTTGCCAGCAACATAGCCTATTACTACCACTACGCCAGCCGAGGGACAGCCGCCGTGTTCTTCGTACATTCCCTCACCGGCAAAAGCGCCTATTTCTATTTGAGGTTTATCCTTGTCTAAGAGATATTCTATGCGTTCACGAGCCGAGAGTTTGCCTTGGCTGTGTAATTTTTCGAGGTTCTTTTTGCCCCCGCCTTCTTTTACCTTTTTCAAGCGTTTACGTAACTCGCTAAGGGCTAATTTATTGTAATCTTCGTTTGTATTGAATTGAATGTCCATATTTGATTAATATTGTACATTTTACATTTTGCCATCATTGGCAGTTATCCGAAAATCTTGGATAACTCAATTTTTACCTAACTCTTTCATCGCTATTTCAGTTTTAAGTATTTACCTGTGTAGCTTTGTTTGTTTTTAGCGATTTCCTCAGGGGTACCCGTCGCTACGAGTTTGCCTCCTTTAGCACCGCCTTCTAAACCTAAATCTATTACATAATCGGCTGATTTGATCATCTCGGTATTGTGTTCGATAATGATAACCGAATGCCCTTTTTCTATAAGGGCTTGCAATGAGTCTAAGAGCTTGCGAATATCGTGAAAGTGCAAACCGGTGGTAGGCTCATCAAAAATGAACAACACTTTTTCTTTGCTATCCGATTTTGATAGGAAAGAAGCTAATTTTATCCGTTGGGCTTCCCCACCCGATAGGGTAGAGGAGGACTGCCCCAGTGTTACATACCCCAAACCTACATCTTGTAAAGGTTTGAGTTTTTCAGCTATTTTGGTTTGTTTGTGCTTTTGAAAGAAGGCTACGGCATCATCGATAGTAGTGTTCAGCAGGTCATCTATGTTTTTACCTTCGTACATCACTTCAAGCACTTCTTTTTTGAAGCGTTTGCCGCCACAAGCCTCACAAGTGAGGTGCACATCAGCCATAAATTGCATTTCTATGGTTACTTCACCCTCTCCTTTACATACTTCACAACGCCCACCATCAACGTTGAATGAGAAGTGCTTGGATTGGAAATTCCGCATCTTTGCCAACTTCTGACTCGCGAAGAGGGCGCGAATATCGTCGTAAGCCTTAATATAGGTAATAGGATTTGAACGGGTGGATTTTCCAATAGGGTTTTGGTCTACAAACTCCACACTTTGCAAGTGTTTGTATTTGCCCTCTATCTTCGTAAACTGACCGATTTTCTCTCCGCCTAAATCCAATTCTTTTTGAATAGCAGGATAAAGTAGCTTTTTCACCAAAGTAGATTTTCCGCTACCTGATACCCCTGTAACTACCGTAAGCATATCCAAAGGGAAGGTAACATCGATGTTCTTAAGGTTGTTCTCACGGCAGCCTACCAAAGTGATGTGTTGCGGAGAAGTGCGTCGTTTTTTGGGTACTTCAATTGCTAAACGTCCGCTGAGGTATTTCCCCGTAAGGGTATCGGCTTTTAGGAGTTCCTCATAAGTGCCTGCCGCTACCACTTCACCGCCGTGCGTTCCGGCTTCAGGACCTATATCGATAATATAGTCGGCAGCTTTCATAATATCCTCGTCGTGTTCCACTACAATCACCGTATTGCCTAAGTCGCGCAAGGATTTTAGTACGCCTATCAGTCGTTCGGTATCGCGCGGGTGCAAACCGATACTGGGCTCATCGAGTATGTACATAGAGCCTACCAAACTACTGCCCAACGAGGTTGCTAAATTAATGCGCTGGCTTTCCCCCCCTGAGAGCGTGTTTGATTTTCGGTTGAGGGTTAAGTAACCTAAGCCCACATCGGCAAGGAATTGCAAGCGGTTGTTGATTTCTAACAACAATCGTTTGGCAACCTCTTGCTCATAATCGTTGAGCTTGAGTTTTTTAAAGAAAAGTTGTAGTTCCTCAATAGGCAATTCTACCAAATCCGAAATGCTTTTGCCTGCTATTTTCACGTAGTTAGCCTCTTTGCGCAAACGCTTGCCGTGGCATTCGTGACAACGCGTTTTTCCGCGATAGCGCGCCAAGAGTACTCGGTTTTGTATTTTGTAACTTTTGTCCTCTAACTCTTTGAAGAAATCGGTGAGCCCCGTGAAATACTTATTGCCGTCCCACACCAATTGTTTCTGTTTATCGGTGAGCTCAAACCAAGGCTTGTGTATCGGGAAATCGAACTTATAGGCATTATTCACCAATTGGTCACGAAACCAACTCATCGTCTCGCCACGCCAAGGATAGATAGCATTCTCGTAGACCGAAAGACCTGTGTTAGGTACGATAAGGTCTTCATCAAGTCCGATAGTATCACCATAACCATCGCATTTTGGGCAAGCCCCATAAGGGTTGTTAAAGCTGAATAAGTGTACGTTAGGCTCTAAAAAAGTGATACCGTCCAACTCAAACCGATTGCTGAAATGCGTTTGTACCACTCCGTCCATTTCTTGAATGTAGCATTCACCCTTCCCTTCAAAGAAAGCCGTGTCTACGGCATCGGCAAGGCGGTGCTGAAAGTCTTCGTCGTGACGCACAATCACCCTATCTACTACCAATTGGAAATTGTCGAGATTCTTAGGCAAATTGTCTTCCTCAAGACGGATGATTTCTTCTTTGTATAGAATGCGTGCATAGCCCTGTTGTAAAAGGAGTTTGAGCACTTGCTCTGCGGTACGGTCTTTGGGGATACTCACAGGGGCTAAAAGCAACAGTTTTGTGCCTTCGGGATAGCGCATTACTGCATCCACCACATCGGTAACCGTATGTTTTTTCACCTCTTGTCCCGAAATTGGCGAATACGTCTTCCCGATACGAGCAAAGAGCAGTTTCAAGTAGTCGTACACCTCGGTAGAAGTGCCCACAGTAGAACGTGGGTTCGAGGTGTTTACTTTCTGCTGAATAGCAATCGCAGGGGCAATCCCTACGATATTGTCTACTTTTGGTTTGTCTAACTTACCCAAAAACTGACGTGCGTACGACGACAGGCTTTCCACATAACGGCGTTGCCCTTCGGCGTAAAGCGTGTCAAACGCCAATGATGATTTACCTGAGCCTGAAAGTCCTGTAATCACCACCAACTGGTTGCGGGGAATCCCCACGGTAATATTTTTAAGATTGTGCAGTTTAGCACCCTTTATAAGAATTTCTCTGTTTTTCATTTTTAACTATCAAGGGGGCAAAGGTACGACTAATTTGCTAATTAGCCAATGCTTGCGCAATATAAAAAAGAACTACCCAAAAAGTATTCTTTTTTAGGTAGTTCGTGTCTATTTAGGTTTTTGTGTTATTTTTTATTCGTTTTGTACTATTAATGAGTTTGCTTCTATTTCGTCTTGTGGTATTTGGTATACCCAACGTTTATCGCCAGCGGGTACTGTTATCATAAAGGTATGGTTGCTGCCAGCCTCATTTCGGTTTACCCCTAAATGCCAACGTTTGAAATCGAAGAAGCTAGTACCTTCACCCCATAACTCTATGCGGCGCTGTGTACGTACTTCGTCTCGCATAGCCGCTTGAGTTGTAGCAGTGAGGGTGTAAGAAGGGTCGCGGTAACTGCGCATAAAGTCCTCTAAGGTAGTCTTAGCAGTAGTCAAATCGTTTTGCTCTACCAAAGCCTCTACATACAAAAAGAAAGGGTCTTCTATACGTATGAAGCAATAATCGCTCAAAAATTGCTGGTCGGTAGCGTATTTCACATTGGCGTAATCGGGTAAGTTATACCTATCGGCAATGGTGGGGAAAAGTGTATTATTGATATATATTTTCTTGCGCACATCAGTATCGGCTATCTTAGCATAGAGGTTGCTGTACATATTTTTATAAGCTCCTGAACCCCCAGCATAGCCTTGTGTTATGGTATTATCGATATGCGAATAGAAAGACCCAAAGGAACTTGTAGTCTGCTGGGTGATATCATACCCCCAAAGCCAAGAGGTATTACTGATATCCCATTTAGCTCCTTGCACTTCAGCCATAGAAGTATAATTGAAATCGCTTGCGTTGAGCACGATTTGGGCGTATTGGGCTACCTTTGCCCACTCCTCTTTATGTGCATACACTTTGGCAAAATAGGCAGCGGCGACAGCTTTATCTACATCTTCTTTGCTTTCGGTGATGGTAAATCGGGCATCATCTACCACTGATAGGTCTTCTTCCATTTGGCGGTATACTTCAGCTACTGTGGCACGCGGCAGTTTGCTATCGGTAGGTTTGAGCATTAGTGGAACACCTAATTTTGTTTCGTTACCCTTGTATGATTGTTGATATAAATTTACCAAATAGAAATAGTAAATCGCGCGTAACGATTTGAGTTCGGCGTATTTTTGGTAAAGCACTTGCTCGGTAGGTGTTTCAGTAAAATAATCAGCTAACACTTTGTTAATTGCACTGATTTGTCGGTAGAGAAAAGACCACATAAAACTGGTACGCGTATAGGTAGCGTTGCGCATATTGAAATAATAGTCATGGCCGAACCAATGATACGAAGCTTGCACCATATCAAGCCCTGTAAGGTCTGATGACAGATGGATAGACTTCAGCCCAAACGAATCGTGATCGCCACTCTGTAGTGCTACATTATTGTTGTAAATACCGTTGAGTTCTACTTGTAGGAGGTTGGCTTTGGTTTGTACATCGGCTTTGAGTTCCTCTTTGCGTTGGTCGGTGAGGTACTCGTTTACCTTGGGGTCGAAATCACTCTTAGAACAAGCAGTTATAAGTAGTGATACAAGAGTGACGGAAAGTATATGTTTTTTCATAGCTTTTACGATTTTAAAAATTGAGTGTTAATCCCATTGAAACAGTGCGAATAGGGCTGTATACTGCATCGTAGTTATCACCTGCCAAGCTGGTGCGAGGGTCTAACCCTTGTCGTTTGCTCCACAAGTACACGTTATCGGCAGTGAGATAGTAGCGCAACTTAGTGAGTCCTAATTTTTCTACTATTTCTTGTTTGAAAGTGTAGCCTAAGCTCACATTGCGCAACGATAGATAGTTTGATGATACCATAAAACGATCGGAAAGGCTGAGCAATTTTTGGTTAGCAAACTCAAGTCGGGGAATGTCGGAGGTAGTATTCTCAGGAGTCCAACGATTGCGAATATCAGTATGCCAGGTTCTACCCAAGTCGCCAGAGTGCATTAGGTTAGCGTACTGAGAGTCGTAGAATTTACCACCGAATTGGTAAGAAAATTGTACCGCAAGATCGAAATTATAGGCGCTGAGCGTTGTGCCAAAGCCTCCTTGCAAATCGGGGATAGAGGTGCCTACATATTGCTTGCTGTTGGTGCTATCATAATCGGCACTACCTTTTAGCTCGTATTTGCCTGTGGTAGTGTTTTTGATGTAGAACTGCGCGTCGCCATTAACAGGATTTACGCCTCCCCATTTTACCATATAGAAATCGTAGATACTACCGCCTTCTTTTAATATTTGGTAGCCGCGAGTGAGTCCTTTTTCGCGTAGTTCCTCAGGCAAGCGGGTTATTTCGTTTTTGTAGTGCAATCCGTTTAGCGAGATTGTCCACTCCACTTTGTCGGTGCGTATTGGGGTTATACCTAATGAAAATTCAAATCCTCTGTTTACCATATCGGCAACGTTACGTGGTTCTGAAGAAAAACCAGTAGAAGCAGGTAGTGGCATATCGAACAACAAGTTATTTGTTTTCTTTATAAAATAATCAGCCTCTAAAGTGAGTCGGTTGTTAAATAGCGCTAATTCTATTCCTGCATTGAGGTTGCCACTCTCTTCCCAAGTGATATTGCGATTACCTTTATAGCTGGCTACGAGTCCAGGGGTATTGCCATTGGTGCTCACACTGTAGAGGGTCATATAAGGTACGTAGGAACGTCCTCCACCAGGTAAGTAAAGCTCGTCATTACCCTGTACACCATAACTCAATTTTAGTTTTACTAAATCTATAAAATCTACTTCTTCTAAAAACTTCTCTTCGCTGATCAACCACGATGCCCCAACTGACCAGAAAGTACCCCAACGATTTTCGGGGGCAAATACCGAAGACCCATCGCGACGCAAACTGCCTGAGAGATAATACTTATGTTTATAATTAGCATTTATCTGACCAAAATAACCTTCAACAAAATAACGGCGAGTGTACGAGGTGAGCGAGCTGAGCACAGCCGCATTATTGAACTCACTATTGTAAGGGTCTACAAAGTTTTTCTTGCCCCCCTCTATTGTACCAAAGCGTTTTTTATAGCTTTCGTGTCCTAAGAGAGCTTCAATACCATAGTTGTCCCAATTTTTATTATAACGCAACAACTGATTGAAAGTCAATACTGTGTTATCCGATTTGTACTTAGTAGCTGATCCGCCATAGTTTTTGCCTGCTCCGCCTAAAGGGGTAGTGAAATAGTTCACATCGTAGAAGTTGGCATAGAAATTACCATTTACCGAGAAAGTGAAGTTTTTGAGCAATTTTGCATCTAACGAAAGAGACTGGTTGAAATAATAATCGCGATTGTAGTTTAAGTTCTCGCGCTGTGTTGCGACGGGATTGGTATTATTGTTGAATTTTCGGGTAATTCCATAGTCGTAAGTATTCAAGCGATTGCCATTGGCATCGTGTTCATAGATAGGGTAAATAGGAGCAATGGTACGCGTCCACGCAAAAGGGTTGTCGTAGCCATTATCTTCTGTACTTCCTTGTTGTTCAGTATAAGTAATCATAGAGGAGGCATTAGCTTTTAACCAAGTAGTAATATCGCCTTTATAGGCAAAACGTGTGGCGTAGCGGTTAAAATAAGTATTCATATTATAGCCTTCATCACCTAAATAACCAAAAGAGAAATAAAAGCTATTGTATTCTGTGCCTTTGGTCATACTCAGGTTGTGTTCTTTGCGCACACGGCTGTTGAAGAGCGCTTTCTCCCATTGATTGAAAGTCGCTGCATCGGAATATTTGATAGTAGTCGCAGGGTTGAGTTTGCCGTTAGAGAGTACCACTTGATCATCAGCAACATTGTAGATGTTATAACCTGTACCTACATTGTTAATAAGCGACTGACTCGCATTGGTACGCGCTAAGGCGTCGGCTTGGTTTTGGGCATAGCAGTTTTGGTTGTAAAGAGCAGACCAAAGGGTTTCGTAATATTCCCCTGGACTGCTGATGATATCGTACTCAGGGATACCGCGATAGTTGAAGCCCAGCTTACTGTCTAAAGTGATGGATAAGCGCCCTTTAGAACCACTTTTGGTAGTGATGAGTACCACCCCGTTAGCACCGCGTGCCCCATAAAGTGCTGAAGAAGAAGCGTCTTTTAGTACGTTTACACTCTCTATATCGCTGTTGTTGATAGCGTTGAGCGTTCCTTCAAAAGGTACACCATCTAAGATGATAAGTGGTGCACTTGAGGCGTTGATAGAGCCAATCCCCCTAATGCGAATAGCCGAATTACTCCCAGGTTGCCCCGATGAAGTGGAGATTTGTACCCCTGCTACAGCGCCTTCTAAGGTTTTAGCTACGTCGGAAGATTGTTTGGCTTGAATAGTTTCAGCTTTGATAGTAGCCATAGAGCCAGTAAACGATTTTTTATCGGTAGTACCATAGGCTACTGCTACCACCTCAGTACCTTCGAGCTGAAGTACATCAACAGATAGAACGATGTTTAGGTTGCGTTCCTTACCCACTTTTACCTCTTTAGGAGCATAGCCGATAGTTGAGAATACTAAAATATCCCCTTGATGAGCTTTAATTTCAAAGGCTCCATTTCCATCGGTAGCTATACCTTTGTTAGTACCTTTGATAACAATAGCTGCTCCAGGCAATTCGAGACCGTCCTGATCTTTTACGGTACCTTTGATAGTTATTTCCTGTGCTACAAGCCAAAAAGGGAAAAGACAACAGAAGATAAACGAAGCGATTTTACGTGTATTATTCATACTTTTATTTGTTTTAACGGCTCAAAAGTATCAATATCTTTCGTAATGAACAAGAGAAAGTTTAAATATTAACAAAGATTAACCTTTTAACATTTTTTTTGTAACATTCTTGATTTTTAAGAGAATATCAAAATAGAACCCGCTGTAAGGATATTTTTTGAAAGATTGTTAGTTTTAGATGTTTTTTACTGAAGAAAACGCAAAATTAATGACAAAGGTGAATGACGAATAACGAAGAATGACCTTTGAAAAAAGCACTAAAATATAGGGAAGTAATTTAAACTTATAAAAAATGAGTAATCCAAATATTTTATATGATATTGTGCTAAAAATCAAAAAATATATGGATTACTCAATTAGAACTGGTAAATAAAAAGATTCTACATCCAAATTTCTACCTCATTTATTTCTACTAACAAAAGAAGTTTTATATCTAATTTTGATATAATAGCATCTTTAAATGAGTCGACTTTGGCAAAAGTATGTAACAATTATTAATCATTATTTGAACATACCTTTAATCTCTTCTAACATTTTAATCTGTTTTTTTACAGATTCAGTTTGGTTTAAGCCGCGTTTGATAGTAATACCTTCATCTAATACGCTTTTTAGCATTTCTTTAGCTGCAGGATTTTCCATATCTTTAGCGATTTCTTTGAGTGATTTAGTTAATAATTCTACGTGTGAGGTATTATCTAAATGCATTGCCCATTCATAGCCTTTTTTAAAGTTGGCAGCTGTGTCGGGAGTGTCTTTTTCAAAGAAAGGATAGTATACAAAATAAGGAAGTATTGCGGGGAGATATTGCTCCATTTGGTTATCGACAATAACGCCTGATAATCCTGCTAATTGGTCGGTATCGAAATCTTTGATGTTTCCTTTTTCAAGAATACTCTTAGCACGTGCGGGATCAGTACGAGCTATCCCATTGATAGCTGCATTTTTAATAGCCCCTGAAGGAGATTCAAGGTTTTTCTCGAATATAGGAGTATATTTATTTTTGTCCTTAGAAGTTGCTAATACCCACATTGATGCCGATTTAGCTAAGTTTTGAGGATCGGAAGAGGCAATTTTTTCTACCATAGCCATTTCTTTGGCGTTGAGATCGTAGTTAGCGAGTTTTTGCAAGGCTTGTACGCGTATTTGGAAGAAAGGATCTTTGAGAGCCGCAATTAGAATATCTTTACCCTCAGATTCGGTAGGAGCACTTACCGCTTGTAATCTGCTTTTAAGTGATTTAGCGCGTTGTATTTGGAACAAGTACTCTGCCCACGATTTTTGGTATTGTTCATTCATCAATATCACTCCTTCAGGGTTGATATCTATGAGGGTAGGCATTTTTCTCATTGGGAAGGTGAAAACGTTTTCTTTGCGAGCATCTACCCAAACGGTGTGTCTCATCACGCGATTGTTGATGTACAAATCTATATCCAATGGGAATTGGAACAAGAGGTCTTCACTTTGTGTTTGTATCACTTTTAGGGTGAGTTTACCTCTTTTGAAGTTCTTTTCTATATTTACAGTAGGGTTACCATTGCCGAAATACCATTGGTTGAAGAACCAGTTGAGGTCTTTACCACTCACTTTTTCTAATGAAAGGCGCAATTGGTGAGCTTCGCCAGTACCGTATTCATTCGTTTTGAGATAATCGGTAAGTCCTGCAAAGAAAGCAGCATCGCCCAAATAATTGCGCAACATATGCAAGATAGCACCCCCTTTGTTGTAGGAAACTAAATCAAACATATCTTCGCGGGAGTCGTAACCAAAACGCACTAAATCTTTTACAAAATCGTTGGGGCGGTGTTGGTATTGGAGGGTGTTGTTGCTCAAGTGGTATTCAGCGACATCTTTGCCATATTTGTGCATCAACCACAAGTACTCGCTATAGTTAGCAAACGACTCGTTTACAGTGAGGTTTGACCAGCTTTCGGTAGTTACCAAATCACCAAACCAATGGTGTGCCAACTCGTGAGCGATGATAGGCTCCCAATAATTTTGGTCGGCTAAAGCACCTGCAGTTTGATAAGCGCTTTCGGCGTGGCTAACGGCTGTAGTATTTTCCATTGCACCACTCACAAATTCGCGTACTACCATTTGGGCATATTTAGACCAAGGGAAATCGTAGCCAAAACGTTCGGAGAAGAAAGTAATCATCTCGCTTGTATTGCCAAATATCTGTTTAGCAACAGATTCATATTCTTTTTCTACATAGTATTCAATAGGCACTGTACCACGCCAAGGGGTATCTTTAACCACGGCAAATTCTCCTGCTCCCATAAAGAAGAGGTAAGGAGCGTGAGGTCTATCCATCACCCAATAGTCGGTGCGCATATTGCCTTTCTTGTCACTGCTTTTTAGCAGACCATTAGAAAGGGTGACAAAGCTCTCGGGTACAGTGATTTCAATTTCTTGGGTTGTTTTTTGGTTAGGTTTGTCGATAGTGGGGAACCAACAAGAAGAGCCTTCGGTTTCACCTTGTGTCCACACTTGGCGCATAGGCTTATCGGCTTCTCCTTTAGGGTTGATAAAGTAGAGCCCTTTGGCATCGGTAATTGCTTCTCCTCCTTTTTCAGTTACTTTCTCAGGCTGAGCAGTGTAGCGAATATAGATGGTGTAGGCTTCGTCTTTCTGGTAGGTTTTGTTGAGTTTTATTTTTAGCAAATTGTTTTTATAGCTATAAGAAAGCCCCCGTTGTTTGCCATTCTGGTCTAAGGCTACCTTGTGAATGAGCATAGCCTTGGCATCGAGTATAAGGCTATCGGTAGCATAAAAATAAGGGGCAGCGGTGAGCCATTCTTCTCCGCTGAGGGTTTGGTTGTTGAAGTTGAAACTTACCTTTAACTTGGTGTGCTTCAAGGCAGTTTTCTTCTCAGGAGTTGCACGGTAAAGACTTCTACCCGAAGTATCGGTTTGTGCAAAAATGTAGCCCGTGAACAATAGGGCAATGATGGTAAAAAGTGTTCTTTTCATCGGTTTATCTTATTTGCTTGAAATATACTGATAATTTATTTTTCAAGGGATGATTTCAACCGCAAAGATATATCTTTTTACCATTATACCGAAATAAAACACCAAAAAATTATAATCGCTCTACTTCTTCAAGTTCGTTTGTATGGACTTCTTTGGCTTTTCCAAACTGATAAGTGAGGTTTAGTTTGACTTGCCGGCTTTCGCTATTGCCATAAGCATAAAGGTCTAAGTTAGGCAAATGGCTTTCGCTATCCCAGCGCTGGGTGTGGAAAATATCGGTAAAACTAAGGGTAGCTGTAAGGCGATTGTTTAAGAAAATACGCTGTAACCCAAGGTCTATACCTCCTGAAGATTTAGCTATCTCGTTGATGCCTGCTAATCTGCGCGAATTGTAAACTGCTGTGAGTTCGCCTTTGAGTTGCCAAGGCAAACGAAAGTAATTTTGCATTGTTATACTATACTGCCAACGATTGAGGTGTAACTCGCTACCTTCTAATACAGTGCCTTTATTCTCTATATAACTGAGATTAGGAGTAAGGGTTGTTTGGCAGCCGTTGCCCCAATTCAGTTCTTGGTAGAGTGAAAAGAGCAAATGGTGCTGACTGCCTATATTTTTAGGAATTGAAATGATTTTGTTACTTTGGAAAGGCTCACTGATACTGCTAAAAAAGTCGGTAGAGTAACTGTAAGTCATTGTGAAAGAAGTCTTTTTATACGAAGCTGAAAGAGTGACTTTTTGTATTTTTTCGGGAGCTAAAAACGGATTTCCTTTCCAATACGACAATTCGTCTAAAAGGTATTCAAACGGGTTGAGATTTTGGTATTCAGGTCGGTTGATGCGAGTGCTATAGCCTGCAAATAGCTGTAGGTCATCATTGTATTGGTATTGCAAACTCAGGGTAGGGAAGAAGTTAGTATAGTGTTTTTTATGCTCTTGTTGGCTATTTCCACTACTCGCAAAAGGCAATAAAAGTCCGTTAGAAAAAGTAGTTTCGTTGCGTACCCCTACCTCAGCAGACAAACGGTCGGTAAGAGGGTAGTGATATTGAGCATAAACGGCAAAAATACGCTCTTTGAAGTCGAATGCATTAGAGCGGTTTACATCTATAATGTTATGGGGAGCCAAGTGTCTGTAAAACTGAAAGCTATTGTCCGAAAACACTTGTGAGTACTTAGCTCCTGCTGTAAGGCTGCCTCCCCATAGCGGTAATTCCGAACGAAAAGAAGTAGCGAAGATATGTATTTTGCGGTCGTTTTCGGAAAGATATAACTCGTGAGAAAGCACATTGCCCGCAGGTGAACGGTAAGTATTAGGTTGCCAATTCCCTGAACCACCATCGAAAAAAGCGTAATCTATATCTAACTGGTAACGTTCGTTATCGGAAGGAGCAAAAGTATAATAAGCATTGGCACTGTAGCGGTTCGCTTTTTGCATAAAGTAATCGTTGTAGCCCGATAATGTTTTTTCCAATACATTAGCAGCATTGAAAAAGCGAGTGGTTGTGCTAGTAGTTCCTTTGCCAAATAAGGTGTTGGCAGAGAGTTGCACGCCTAAAGTATGTTGTTCATCAGGCAAATAGTCATAGCCAATATGTCCTGCAATAGTTTTGCGTTTTTCGGTATCATCGGTAGGACTTTCATAACGCAAGCCATTTTGCAAACGCTCGCTGCCGTAATCCATTGCGTAATGCCCTAACTGATGATTGTAGCCCAAACGCAATATACCTTTTTTTACGCTGTGTTGTAGTTGGAGTTCCGTATTTTGGCGCAGATTCCACCAATACGACAGCCCATTGTTCAATGAGAAGAAGGTACCTTCCACCGTTTTTTTATCTAATACAATGTTCACCGCACCTGCTCCCCCTTGAGCCTCGTACTCGGCAGGAGGGTTGAGTAATAATTCCGTTTTTTTGATTTGCGCCATTGGGATAGATTTCAGATAACTCGCCAAATCATCGGGTTGCATATAGGTAGGTTTACCATTGATGAGCACCAACACATTGCTTTTTCCGCCAATGCTCAGGTGATTTTTGCTGTCTACTACTACATTTGGGGTGCTTTTTAGCGCATCGAGAGCCGTTCCAGAGGCGTGTGTTAGGCTGTTTTTAGGTGAAAACACAATCTTGCCCTGTTCCATATATACAGCAGCTTTCTTTTGGGGAGCTGTAATGACTACTTCTTCTAAAGCAACTGATGTTTTTAGTTCGATAGCAAGCATTTCAATAGACTTGTTCAGCTGAAAAGGTTCGCCTGTATACGACAGATAGTCGTTAGTACCTTCAATATAAATACGCAATTTGCGAGGGGAAGAAGTAAAGCTAAAGAGTCCGTTAGCTTCGGTAATAGGTTCACTTACAATAAAGTTTGTATCGGCATCTAATACTTTGATAGCTACATTGGCAATGCCTTCGAGTGAAGCGTTATGCACAAAACCTTTTACGGTGTACTGTGTTTGTGCAGAAAGGGTTGTGAGTGTGCATAGTAGGCACAATAAGAAACTCAATCTTTTCATCACTTGTGTTTATCAAAATGTGTTAAAATTTA
>NZ_KB291357.1:0-7749 GCF_000318295.1 Capnocytophaga sp. oral taxon 326 str. F0382 | reverse complement strand
ATCAATGTTCTGTTATATCGAACTGACGTTAATTCACTAATTGTCTTACAAATTCATTGGCAGGGTGTTGTTTAATCATTTCGGGGGTGTCGTATTGTTGAATAATTCCCTTATCTAATACTAATACTTTGGTACCCAGTGTTAAGGCTTCGGCTATGTCGTGAGTAACAAATACGATAGTAGCCCCTGAGAGCTGATGCAGCACTTTGAGCTCTCGCTGTAGCTGCTGACGGGTAATGATGTCTAATGCTCCAAAAGGCTCGTCCATTAAGATGATAGAGGGGCTTGCGGCTAAGGCACGAGCGATACCCACCCGCTGCTGCTGTCCGCCCGAAAGCTGGTGAGGGAATCGGTTGGCAAGTTCGGGGGGAAGGTTTACTTGTTGTAGTTTTTCGGTTACAATGTGTGTGATGTCGGTTTTAGAGTAGTTTTTCAGACGGAGTACATAAGCAATATTCTCAGCAACAGTGAGGTGCGGGAAGAGGATATTCCCTTGAATTACATAACCTATGTTGCGGCGTAAGGCAATGAGGTCTTCCTCCAAAATATTCTTGCCGTCAATGTATATTTCGCCCTTGTCGGGCAATACCAATCCGTTAATCATTTTTAGTACGGTGGTTTTGCCAGAGCCCGAAGTGCCTATGATGGTGAGGAAAGTACCGCTTTCAATGGTCAGATTGAAGTCAGCAATAATTTCCTTACCATTATAATTTTTGTGTATATGAGAAAAAGTAATCATCGTTGTGGGTCTAAAAGTCCTTTTTGTAGCAGATAGTTTTTAGCAACTTCTTCAGGTCGTTTCCTTTCAGTTTCTACTAAGAAGTTGAGGTGCGCCATCGTGGTATTGTCTATTAGCTGGTTCAGCTTTGCCAAAGTAGTGCGCAGGGTGGGGTAGGTGGTCAGTAGCTCGGTGCGTACCACCGTGCCTGCCTTGTAGGAGGGGTACATATTACGGTCGTCTTGCAGTACCACCACCTCACTTACCGATAGCTGTCCGTCGGTAGTGAATACTACCATAGCATCAATCTTCTTATCACGCATCGCTTGGTATTTCAGTCCGATGTCCATATCGAGTACCTTTCTAAAGAGCATTCCATATACCTCTTGTAGTGCTTTGTAACCGTCTTCTCGCTCAAAGAAGTCGTATTCAGCCCCAAAGATAAGTCGCTCGCTCACCTTAGCCAAGTCAGTAAAGGTTTTGAGCTGGTATTTTTGAGCCATTTCCTTGCTCACTGCCAAGCTATAAGTATTGTTGAAGCCATATAGGTTAGCCCATTCCAATCCGTATTGCTTTTTATAGGCAGTTTCTAAGTCGGCAAACTTGTTCTCGTTGTAAGGGTCTTTGCGTTTGAGTACTGCTTCCCACGCGGTGCCGGTGTACTCGGGGTAGATATCAAAGTCTCCGCGCAACATTGCTGGGTGAATGTTGGAGGTGCCACCTCCTACACCATTGGTCAGTCGTACCGAAAGCCCCGTGTCTTGTTCAATAAGCAAGGTGAGCATTTGCCCCAGCAAATAGCTTTCGGTCATCGGCTTGGTAGCGATATGAATATCTTTCGTCTTTTTTGGCGAAAGCACAAAGAAGAGAGTGATGAGCAGTGCCAAAATTCCTATTCCTACCAGCTTTAGCGGATTGCGCTTATAGACAACTTCACGATGCACCAATCGTTGCTCTACTTTTGCCAAAAGAAAATCAAAACCTAAAGCCAAGAGGGCTATCAGCACACTGCCTATGAGGGTCATCGCACTATTATTGGTAGTGATACCTCTGTAGATAGCCACCCCCAAGCCCCCGGCACCTACAAACGAGGCAATCCCTGCCAGCGCAATGGTCATCGTTACCATATTGCGAATACCCGACATCAGTACAGGCAGGGCTAAAGGAAGTTTGATTTTCCAAAGCAGTTGCCTGCGGGTGCTACCCATTGCCTCTGCAGCTTCTACAATCAGCGGATTGATTTGGGTAATACCCGTATAAGTACTGCGGATAATAGGCAGTAAAGCATAGAGTATTAGAGCAATAAGAGCCGTGAGGTTCCCTACCCCCGTAATAGTGATAAAGAAACCCAATAAAGCGATAGAAGGGATAGTATAGAGCACATTCACAGCCCCCAAGAGCCAAACGGCATACTTGCGGTACTCGCTGATAAAGATTCCCAATAGCACCCCTATAAATGTTGCGATAACAATTGCCAAGAGCGAAATAAGCAAATGCTCAGCAGTCAGGTGCAGGAAGAACGGCGCTTCCTCACGAAGAAGAGTGATAAAATTTACCAATGTGTTGATGTGTTAATTTACCAATGTGATAATGGTGCAAAGATAAAAATAATTAGCCAATTGCCTTGCTTCTTCTAAAGTAACGGTTTTGCCTACAGCACCAGCTTCGTGTAGGTCACCGAATACTTCTATACGGATAGACTGATTGAGAGCGCTGTTTCCTAAGCCTATAACGGCAATTTTTTGTTCTGTTTTCATTTTAATAATACGTTTAAAATTCTGGTGCAAAGGTACGGCGATACGGCAGGCGAAAGCAATAAAGTATTTTAAGAAATACCCTTAAACTATTTTAATCTTAACAATTCGGCTTTTACATTGCTAAGCGATACGGGAGTAATCCCCAAAAAAGCAGCAATTTGCGTTTGTGGTAGTCGTTGTAGTAGGTGAGGATAGGCTTGGGTGAAGTATCGGTATTTTACTTGTGCCGAAGCACTGATACTCAATAGGAAGCGTTGTTGAAGTTGGGCGTAGGCTTCTTCTATCAACACACGGAAGATGCGGTTAAACTTAGGCGAATAGCCGTAGAGTTGAAATAAATCCTCTCGTTTTATCTGTAGTACAGTGGTGTTTTCGAGGGCATCAATACTGAACTCTGAAGGTGTTTCTTTATAGAGGCTCATTAGGTTGGATATCCACTCGTTTTCAGCAGCGAAATGTACAATATGCTGGGTGCCTTTCTCGTTGATGGTGTACATCCGCAGGCAACCACTTACTACAAAATTGAGCACGTGGCACACATCGCCTTCCTGCAAGATGTATTGCTTCTTGCGGTACAAACGTGGCTGAAAAGCCTCAGTTACATAGGCTTTCTCTTCGGCGTTAAGCGGAATAATCTTCTCAAAATGATTGATAATTGGGGTGATATAGGGTTCCATAGTATTCATTTGTTCAGGTAAAGGAAAATATAGCAGAGTTTTTACAGGTTAATTTTTAGAGGATTGCTTGATTTTATCGAGTTTTATCCCTAACCAAATGACGAATGACGAATGACGAATGATGAGTGCAAAAGTAGTGAATAATTTGCTAATTAGCAAATTTGCTAATTACTTCATACGCTCTGCCAATAGGAATTTCTGTCTCACCTATATACACAAATTGGTGGGTGTAGGAAGTAATGTGTTGTATATTCACAACATAACTCTTATTAACGCGTACAAATACCGACTCAGGGAGCTGGCTATGTATGTTTTTGAGATTAATCCACGTGATGTATTTATCGGTAAAAGTGTGGATAATCACGTAATCTTTCAATGCTTCTATATATAAGATATCGTTATGAGGAATGCGGTAATTGCGTCTATTGGCGCGGATACTGATGTATTGCGTATCGGTAGCTTCAAAGTCGGTTTTCTGCTGCGAGAGCAGTTGAAGATAACTTTCGGCTTTGGCAACGGCTTTTTTAAATCGTTCGGGAGTAATAGGCTTTACTAAATAGTCGAGGGCATCTACTTCATAGCTGTCTAAGGCATATTGGCTGTAGGCGGTAGTAAAGATAACCAAAGTATGTTCAGGTAAGGTTTTGGCAAACTCCAAGCCGTTTACCCCAGGCATCTCTATATCCAAAAAGAGTAAGTGCACTTCGTTCTTTTTCAGAAAGTCGGCGATGCCTACAGTGTTTTTGAAGGTGCCTACTACATTCAAATGACTGTATTGCCTGATGAGGCGCTCCATACCGATACGCGCTAAGGGTTCATCGTCTATTATCAAACAATTCATAGTTGTAGAACTAAGGTTACTATATATTCTTGTGGTAGAGCTTCTTGCAACAGCTTAAAACGGTCGTCATAGAGCAGTTCTAACCGCCGGCGGAGGTTAGTTAATCCTATACCGCTGAATTTTTGTTGAGGATTAGGTTGCAAAGGTACGGAATTGCGCACAGAAAAGTGTAACCATCCTTCTTTTTGTTCACATTTCATATAGATATAGGTAGGAGCAAGGGCATCAATACTGTGTTTTACAGCGTTTTCGGCTAAGATAAGCAGTATATTAGGAGGCAGTTGTATGCCTTGTATATTCTTTTCGTTGTAGGTAATCTCATAAGTAAAATCATCACGGCGCATCGCTTCCAAAGAAAGAAAATCGGTGAGAAAACGCAATTCAGAAGAGAGGAAAACTCGCTCTTCGTGCGATTGATAGAGCAAATGCCGTAGGAAATCGGATAGTTTTGCGATGCTATAAGAGGCTTTTTCGGGGTCGATATACAACAATGTGTTGATACTATTGAGCATATTGAACAAAAAGTGCGGTTGTATCTGGCTTCTCAGGGCTTGTAGCTCACTTTTGGCAGCTTGTTGTTCTAATTCTTGCATCTTTTCGGTGCTTTTTATCCACAATTGGAATATTTTTATGAGTGTGGATAGCATTATAAAGGGCAATAAACTCAATAATGAAAAGATAAATAGGGTAGGGATAGGCAAAAGCATCGCTTTTTTAAGGTCTTCGCTGATAACGTATTCTCTCCATATTACTGTGTTTAGGTAATAGGTAAGCACTTGGCAAACAAAGAGTATTCCAACAAGACTGATAGTATAGCTAATAAGCTTGCCTCTAAATAAGAACTTCGGAATCAGTACATAGAGGTTTAGGTAAAAAGCGATGGTGATAACGAACCATCTTTCTATCCAATCTAAATGGTCGATAACCCCCTTGTATGCGCCCCATTCTTTGGTTGTTAGGAAGAATAAAAGCAATAAGCTACAACCTGCTATATGCCGATAAATGCGGTATCTATCAGCTATAAGAAACTGCAAGAAGAGATTGTTCTTCAAAAATATGTATGGATTTTCGGTAGTCATTAGTGAGAGGGCGTTGTTAGTCGTTAACCATTAAAATCTGTATCCTAGTCCTACAAGGATAGAGCGTGTGCGCAAATAGTCGCTACTGTGGCGAGGGTCTTCGGTAAGGAGATTGGCTAATCCTAAGTAGAAATTGGTTTCTATAAAGAGTTTTTCGTTGAAGTTGTATTCTAAACCGAAGAGTGCTCCATAGTCAAATTTTTCAATATCCTTTCTGGTAAATGAACGGTATTTGTCTTTAAAAGAAGTAACCCAAGGGATATAACTCACATAGCCTCCTACTTTAGGACGGAACCCACTGATATCGTATTTGATAGCCAGAGGCACATCAATTCTGTGAAGCATTGTTTTTCCCTTTCCTGTAGTGGAATGATTGGTATATATTGCCCTAAGATCTAACAATAATTTCTCAGAAGCAGGGATTTCAACAAAGAAACCACCATAAGAAGAGGTGCTAAAAGGCTTTTTGTCAGTTTTGTTTTGTCCTTCATAGCGGTCGTCGTGAACATCTTTGCTCATCAATCCAATTCCACAACCCGAATGGACGCCAAATTTTACTTGTGCTGTAGCCGTAGCGGTGAACGCTATCAAGGCTATAATTGTAATTATTCTTTTCATTTTTTTATATGTGTTTTAAATTAATACTATAGAAATTGTATCTTTCCATTTCCTTTGATGTCTGTGCTTTTTTGAGGAGGGTTCCCAAAGATAATGATATATCCATATCCTTTGATTTTAGCTTGTACTTCCTCAGTAACCAATGCTTCTATATTCCCTGCTCCGATTATAGAAAGGATTGCTTTACGAGTACTTAGTTCCTTACCTAAAAAGTTGCCATCGCCTTTAGGGGGCGTTTGCAAAACGCCCCTACATAAAGTGATTGATTATCAGAGTAGTCAACTTTGCCAAAGGTCGTAGCATAATCGTTCATTGTTAATTACTTAATTGTAATTCCCGCTGCAAAATACAACGCAGGCAAAAACACACTCGAGCGCGCACTACCGTCTTCATTTTTAGCTTCAGAGGCAAACATCGCACTGAGGGTACGTTCTCTATAACGCCCCGAACGGATAAAACTACCGCCAAAAGTCACCGGAATGCTAATATGCTTACCCAGTTTAAACTCAGGTTCTAATCCCACAAAAAAAGTTTGCGAAGAGAACATTTCTTTTTGTCCGTTGCGTCTTAGGTATGCCAAATAACCTCCTATATTAGCTACTAATTTCAAGCTGAGGTTTTCGCTATAATCATAGCCAAAAGCTACTTTCGTACCGTCAAGTAGATTGATATCTATAGTGAATTTATCAGAAAAACCACCTTTGTATTTCAAATAAAATGCAGGAAACACCATAGGATAACCAAAACTGTTGTTAAGAGCCACGCCACCTCCTATTTCAAAGTTAGGTCTCCAATGCCATACAAATACCAAAGCCCCATTAGCCAAAACATTTTCGCCTATACGGATAGCCGATAGTCTATTTTCAGGGGTATAGCTTCCTATACCCAGAGCCATCAACATAGACCAACGCTCTTTTAACGGACGTAAGTGAAGCACTGTTGCTCCCAAGTTCATCACCTCTGAAGGGAGTTCTTTGCCGATAGGAAAGTTGTGGTTGTTCATCTTTACAAAGGTGCCGTTAAGCCCTACACCCCATACGGTAGGTCGCTGGTAAGGGTCATCTTCCTCAGGGGCTTGCATAGAGAGGAGAGCCATTGCTCCCACAGAGTAGATCATAGCAGAGCCATCGCCTATATTGCTGTCGCTTACTGCATCGTAGAACTTGGAATTGCTTATATACTCCGTTTTTACACTGATTTGCGCTGAAACACTTACTACAAAGAGCAGTGCTATAAAAGTTATTATCTCTTTCACTATAATAAAGATTTAAGTATTACAGTGGCAAAAGTACAGAGAAAAGGGGTTATAAGAAGAATAAAAAGGTGTTTTCTATACCAAAAGCAGGAATTGTTAGACTAATTTGAGGCTGTTGACCAATTTATTATATCTCAAAAATTTTATCTAAAACAAAGGTGAAAGTTCCTTTAGGGGAGTTGTATACAGCCGATAGCATTTTTTCGGCTAATATTTCGGTAGGCATAGGGCAGTAACGTTTGAAGAGTCCTATTTTGTTGAGGAGAACAATCATTTTGAGACCCAATTGCTCTCCTTTTCTATCCGACCCTTTGCGCACTAATACTGAGGGTTGGAAAATGAGCAAGCGCGAGAAACCAAGTGCTTTCACAGCATCTTCTAACTGTCCTTTCATACGGTTGTAGAACATTTTAGACTGTGCATTTGCCATTGCTGCCGAGACGAGTACAAAAGTAGGTACTCTATTGGCTTTACACTGCTGTGCGAAGTGATATTGATAATCGTAATCCACGCGCCATTGGGCTTCTTTACTACCTGCCACAGCTAAGGTAGTTCCCAAGCAAGAAAAAGCCACATCGCCGTGCAACAAATCTGCCCACGCCTCGGGAGTCTCGAAATTGACTACGTGAGCGTGTAGCTTGGGGTGGGTGAGGGCTAAGGGTTTACGCACAAAGCAATGTACTTCGGCATAAGTGTCGTCAGCTAAAAGTTGCGACAATAAATCTTTTCCGGTGGCGCCTGTGGCGCCGATAATGAGTGCTTTCATAATAACCTTAATTCCGCAGCATAAATTCTTGTGAGAAC
>NZ_KB291356.1:0-45965 GCF_000318295.1 Capnocytophaga sp. oral taxon 326 str. F0382 | reverse complement strand
AAATCTTCTTGCGTTATGAATTGGTAAAAACCTATAAAAAAATCGTATCTCCTCGATTCTTCTAACATCAAAAGAAAAATTCAAGCATAAAATAAAAAAGAAAATTAAACTTATGAAAAAATTTCTTTTAGCTATTACACTAATAGCTCTACAAATAGGCTATGCCCAAAATGAAAAAGATGCTCTCAAAAAAGCAGCTCAACATTATAAAAACTTAGATTATGTAGAGGCTATCAACGCTTATGAGAGTATTGCCAAAAGAGGTACTCAACCTCAAGAACTTTTAGAAAATCTCGGTAATGCTTATTACTACAACGCCGATTATCAACAAGCTAATAAGTGGTATGCCAAGCTTTTTGAAGGCAAAGATGCTAAAACTAACAAGCCTTTCAATATCAAACCTGAATATTACTATCGTTATGCCCAAACTCTCAAAACTGTGGGCGATTACGATAAATCTGATAAGATAATGGATAAGTTTGTTGAATTGGCTGGCAAACAAGATACGCGTGCTGCCCTTTTTCTCAAAAATAGAGATTATCAAGCGGAAGTAAAACGCAATTCAGGGCGTATGGAGCTCAATTTGTTAGAAATCAATACTAAAAAATCGGAATATGGCACAGCTTTCTATGGTGATAACATCGTATATGCTACTTCTAAAAGCGGATTCCTCAAGCGCCGTTCCGATTGGACAGGGGATAATTTCTATAGCCTTTACGAAGCCAATACCGATAGCTTGAAAGCTACTAAAAAAGCTAAATTGAACGGTATCAACACCAAATTCAATGAATCAACAGCTGCCTTTACCAAAGATGGCAACACAATGTATTTCACTCGTAACAACTTCATCAACAACGAAGTGAAAACTAATGGAGACCAAACCGTGCTCCTCAAAATCTTTAAAGCAACTAAAGATAAACATGGCAAATGGGGTGATGTACAAGAATTGCCTTTCAATAGTAATATCCACAGCGTGGCACACCCTGCTCTCAGTCCCGATGGTAAGTACATTTACTTTTCATCGGATATGAAAGGTACTTTAGGCTCTTCAGATATCTATCGCGCTAAAATCCTCAAAAGTGGTTATGGCAAACCTGAAAACTTAGGTGATCGTATCAATACTTCAGGACGCGAGTCTTTTCCTTTCGTGTCAGACGATAATATCCTTTACTATTCATCTGATGGTTTTCCTGGTTTGGGTGGTTTGGATATCTATGCAGTGAAATTAGATGAAGAAGGTAACCCTATTACTAAACCTGTAAACATAGGGCGTCCCGCCAATAGTGCTGAAGATGATTTTTGTTATGTTATCAATAGTAAAACTAAGATAGGTTATCTCACTTCTAACCGCCCTGAAGGAAAAGGAAGCGATGATATTTATAGCTTTTATGAGCATACACCTTTGCGTTTTACTTGTCAATACAGCTTGTCAGGGGTGGTAAAAGATGCTGATACTAAGCAAACTATACCAATGGCAAAAGTAACGCTATGGGGAGCTAACAACACTTTGTTAGAAGAAACTACCGCCGATGAAGAAGGACACTTTACCCTTCTCTACACCGCCGATTGTGGTGATTTGCAATTGCTACTCAAATCGGAAAAAGAACAATACCAATCCGGACAACAATCAGTAGCTCTCAATAGCACCCAAAAAGTAACTGCAGAGGTATTGCTCACCCCGATTCCTCCAGCAACCCCTAAAATAGAGGTAGGTACTGATTTAGCTAAAGTATTGAAGATAGAAAATATCTATTTTGATTATGACAAGGCTAATATCCGCAAAGATGCTGCAGAACAATTGGCTAAAATAGTAGCTATAATGAAAGAACACCCTACAATGAAAGTAGATGTACGCTTGCATACAGATAGCCGTGGTTCTGATAAATACAATTTAGCACTTTCTGAGCGCCGCGCTAAATCTACTATCAAATGGATTGTAAGTCACGGTATTAATAAAAACAGAATTACAGGTAAAGGGTATGGTGAAACGCAATTGGTAAATGGTTGCTCTAATGGCGTTCCTTGTACCGAAAAGGAACACCAAGCTAACCGCCGAAGTGAGTTTATCATCGTACAATTCTAATTGTACATATCAATATTTTTACTTTGCCAAAGGTTGTAACACATTACTACAACCTTTGGCAAAGTTTTTAATTTTATAACCTATTCAAAATCAGTATTTAGAAAAATATTTTTACAAATTGTTTCAAAAATATTTGGCAGTTACAACTATTAGTAGTTACTTTGCAACACAAAGTGCTTCACTATGGAAGAAAATAAATATTTAGAGGATCTACGTGAAATACGCCAAATGATGCGTAAATCTACCCTTTTTCTTTCGCTTAGCGGACTTTCGGGGGTATTGGCAGGAGTGTATGCTCTTATGGGAGCAGCAGGAGTGTATGTATTATTGCAGCACCATTATAACTATTATCCGTATGTGTATATCGAAAGCAAAACCTTTAAAGCTATTATAGCTATTGCTTTAGCGGTGCTTGTAGCTTCTATTCTCACAGCTTACTTGTTTTCAGTGCGCAAAGCCAAACGCAATGGTGAAACTTTAGTAACACCTACTGCTAAAAGAGCATTGTATAACTTTATGATTCCACTACTCACGGGAGGCTTGCTCAGTGTGTTGCTTATCAAAAATGAGTACTACGGATTGTTGGCTCCTATGACGCTTATTTTCTATGGTTTGGCGTGTGTGAACGTGAGTAAATACACCTTTGGTGATGTGCATTATCTCGGTATTACCGAAATTATTTTAGGCTTATTAGCTGTATATTTCCCTGGTTACGGACTCTTGTTCTGGACATTAGGTTTTGGCGTATGCCATATTCTCTATGGAGGCATTATGCACTTCAAATATGAACGAACCCCCGAACCCCCGAAGGGGGACAATCCACAAAAGGAATAAAGTATGATACTATGACTGAAATCTTAAAACGCTATATCGATGCTTCTAATGCTTTTCGCAAAGCAGGAGGCTCTCACGAGGGAGCTATCGCATTGTACGATTTGTTGTACGATTTGCAAGCTAAAACCCAGCGCACTAAAGAGGAAGAGCGTATCCTCGCTGATACTTACACCTTATTAGAATACCACCTTTCGGCTTATGAGACTTTCTTACGCATTGCCGACACTACTAATTATAAGGAGAAAAGCAAACTATTGGTTTTGAAAGATAAAGCCAAAACGCATAAAAATACTTTTTGTATCAAGGATATTCGCAAACTGAGAGCAAAGCAAAAACAGCAACCTTTTCAAATTGGTGATTTTAAGAAAGTAGAGGAATTTAGTTTGGATATTGAGTATATCCTTTCAGCGAAAAAAGTAGTAATTTTTAACAAAGAGATAGAAGGAAAGGATTTTTCATTCTTTATAAACAAAGATACTCCTATAGAAAACTGTTTTAACAAAATAAAGGAATACTTAGAATGGCTTTCGGATGCTAAAGCGACACTCATTAGCTATTACAATGAGCATTGTGCTGAATATACACCTCAAGCTGATGATAATTGGTATGATACTTTAGAGGTATATAGAGGTCGTATGAATGTTTGGAGTACAGGAGTCGCTGCTCATATATCTGCTGGGGATATTTTCACCCCTGACCATTCGTTAGAAATAGATTTTGACGATAAAGAAATCACTGATATAGGTTGGGATGGATAGAAATGAAGACTTTTTTGGCACATATCAATAAGGCTTTTGACCACCGCATTCGCTTAGCAATAATGTCGGTGTTGATGGTCAATGACAGTGCCGACTTTAATACCCTAAAAGAACTCTTAGGGGTAACCGACGGCAATCTGGCAAGCCATACCCGTGCCTTGGAAGCTGAAGAGTATATCACTATTGAAAAATCGTTTATAGGACGCAAAACTAATACAGCTTATAAAGTAACAGAAAAGGGTCGAGAGGCTTTCCAAGAACATTTGAATGCACTTGAGAAGATTATTGGAAAATTAGCAGATTAGTAAATTAGCAAATTTGCAAATTTGTCAATTTGCCCCCGAACCCCCGAAGGAGGACGATCCGTAAAGGAGGAATATTAACTCCTTTCTTTTTTACAAACACACTTTGAATTACAAAGCGCTTTAGTGTTAATTATTAATTGTTAATTATTAATTGTAAATTTAAATATTATGTATCCAGAAAAACCATCAACAACATCTAATGTATGGCAATCAAACACTTTTCGTTTGATGCTTATTGGGGCACTTACTTTGGTATTGCTCATTCCGCTCTTATTAGTGCAAAACTTAGTGAGAGAACGCAAAGAACGTCAGCAGGAGGTTATCAATGAGATTGATAGCAAGTGGGGGCGTGAGGTCTTTTTCTATGGGCCTATTCTCAAAATCCCTTATAAGGTGTATAGCGACAAGAACAAAAATGTTTTTGAAACTCAATATGCTTATTTCTTCCCCGAGGAATTGAAAAATACTTCGAATGTAAAAACTGAAGTGAAGAAGCGCAATAACTATGAGTCGGTGGTGTTTAATGCAACTATGGATTTTACAGGTAGTTATGTAGCTCCTAACTTTACAACTAAAGGAATTGCTAATGAGGATATCAGTTGGGATAAGGCTACAATTCTCATCCGTACTACTAACCTTGCGAGTATTAAAAACGGGGTAAGCATTCAATTAGGGGGTAAGACTTACGCTTTTGAACCTATCTATGAGCAAAGTGATAATGAAAATTATTACTCTGACTATGAGAGTAAAGCTAATGAGGTGTCCTCACTTGAAACAGGTTTTATCAACTATCAGGAGTTTTTGGCTAACCCGTCGTTTAGTTTTACGGTGCAGTACGATGGTAGCAAGAAGATAGCTATTGTACCTATCGGGAAGACGACCGAGGGCACACTTACTTCCAATTGGGCTGACCCCAGCTTTACAGGTAGCTTTTTGCCTTACACTAAACAGATAAATACCAATGGGTTTAACGCTTCGTGGAAGGTGTTGCACATCAATCGTCCGTTTGCACAACAATCGTTTGGAAGTTTGCCAAGCATTGCGCAATACACTTATGATGTAGATTTTATCATTCCTGTAGACCAATATCAACAGAATGAACGCGCTACTAAATACGGTTATTTGGTGATATTTCTCACTTTCTTGATATTCTTCTTGATACAAAGTATCAGCAAGATAAAAATTCATATCTTTCAATACTCAATGATAGGTTTATCCCTTATCTTATTCTATACCTTACTTATTTCTATTACTGAACACAGTAGTTTCTCGTTTGCTTACTTTATATCATCGCTAATGACGATAGGACTTATCAGTTTGTACTCCGTTTCTATACTGAAAAACAAGAAGTTTCCTATTTTTATAGGACTTTCGTTGGCAGCACTCTACGGCTTTATTTATGTGATTATTCAGCTTGAAAACTATGCTTTATTAGTGGGCAGTATCGGTTTATTTACCATTTTAGCTATTGTGATGTACGTATCGCGAAAAGTAGAATGGGAGAGCAGGGGGTAGGTAAGAGATAAAAGATAAGAAGTAAGAAAGACTTTGCCAAGAGTTGTAGCAATAAAGGCTATGACTTTTGGCAAAGTTTTAAATGTTTTGTAAAATACTATCTCACAGTAATAGAGTTTAAAAAGCTATTCATCTCGGTAGTAGCTTTGGAGCTGTTGTTCATTGCTATACATTCTACCGACACTACTTTAGCACGGACAAAAAGCACTATACTACTGCGCTGGGTAACCTCACCCGTAGCGGGATTCACAGCGGAGTAGTTTATTTTTCTACCATAGTGAGCTCCCTTTTTGATAGAGCTTATTTGTGCAGTATTGCCTGAGGAAGCCATCACCCCTTGAGTATAGTTGTTGAGAAAACTATCCGCTACCTCTTTTTTTTGAGTTTCTGAAAAGTTTCTTTCAGCAACTAAGTACTGAGAGCGTTGAGGTAGGTCTACACTCTGCACCATACACACCGCGTTGTCTGTTTGTGCGATATACTGTCGCGCCCCTTGTGCCACACTGTACTGCGGATTTTTAGGGAAGGTTACCCAAATACCATTTTCTACTTCTTTTCTTACTTGTGAAAAGAGAGATAAGGAGGTGAATAGGGTAATGATAAGAAAGAGGTTTTTCATTAGAGTAGAATTTAATTGAGTTCAACTTTGTATTCACGACCTCTATCATCCTCAAATGAGGCTGAACCATCGCTAATGTCTATAGGAGAGAAATGGCTATCATCTAACCATCCACCATTATTCCAATATATTTTGGTAAGTTCTCCGTCTTCCACTTCTACATCTAATGTATAAGTAGCTTCGTGCCCCGTGTCAGGATTGTAAACTTCTACTTCAGCTTCATAAGTACCATCAGGGTATTTCTCTTCTTTTTCATAAGTAGAGTTTTCCTCATAGCCATCAGTGCTATTGTCGTTGTAATAATTTTTTCTTTGGTTGCAAGCAATCAAAGTTAAAAATAGGGTGAGGAGTAAAGTTATTTTTTTCATTGCTAATAGTATTCTATATTCCGTTCTATGATTAAATTTTTACTGTGCCCTTGAGATGTTATTGTCTTAGTCATTTCTATCCAATTGCCTTTACTGTCAAACTTGTATTTACAAGTTACGTTTTCTTTTCCGTCCAATACTCCACCTGCTTCAATTTTTCTAACTAAGTTGCCTCTATTATCATACTCATAGGAAATTTCTGTTTTACCAAGAAAGAGATCTTGAATTGTGCTTTTTATTTTATTTCCTTTTTGGTCATACGAATTTTCTTCTTTATAGATAATTTCAATTTTCGCAGTGCCATTTTTATCAAAGGAAAAATTACCTTCCTCATCTGTTGCATAAACGAATAGATAACGTTCTACTTGATTTCCTTTTTCATCATATCTATAGATATAATAATTATTGGATTTTAATTTCCCATTAGTATTATATGAGTTTTCTTCTGTTATATTACCCTGAAGATCATGTTTATAAACTGATTTTTCTTCGAGATTTCCTTTGCTGTCATAAGTGTCTTTGCTTAATAACAGTCCTTTATTATCATAATTATAAGTATAAACATTAAAGACTCCCCCATTTTTATTATAGGAGATTTCTTTAAGTAATTTTCCTGTCTCGTCAAAAGAAAATTCATTATTAGCAAAGCCTCTTGGAGCTAAATTTCCCTTGTGATATTCACCTGAATATCCTATAGCTTCATAAGGTGTTTCTTTTATAGATTTCACCTTGCCTTTTAAATTCTGTTTATCCCAGTCAGTTTTACTACTTTTGCTCTCACAAGCTACCAAAGCCATAAGGCTCAACAAAAAAAATATTAGTTTCATAAGTGTATTTTTTAGTAATATTCAATAATTCTTTTTGTGATAAACTTAGCTATGCCATTTTCATAGATGATTTTCTCTGTCCAATTCCCTTTATCATCATAAATATACTTATAGGAATCTTTTCTAAGAATTCTATTTTCTAAGTTCATATTAAGCACTCCCTCAGAACTCAATTCATTTCCATTATTATCATATTGAAAATAAAATACCAACTTATATTTAGAATTGGATAGATTAACTAACTCTTCTATTTTTCTATTTTCATTATTATACTTGAAAAATCGTTTTTCTTCCAAAGTGTTTTGTTTATAAGAAGCCTCTTCTACTTTATTATTTTTTTGATCGTAGACAAAAAGACTTCTCGTAGTTTCATCTCCGTTAGAAGAGTAGCCAATTTGTTCAATCAAATTGCCTTTATCATCATACTTATAGATTTCTTTTCCTCCAAATATTTCTTTCCCATCATCTTGAAAGAATATTGTTCTTCCTTCTATTTTTTCATTTTTTAAATTGTACTGATACTCTTCTTTAGCTGTTTCTTTATCTCTTGCAAAAGTAAGTATCTCTACATTATTACCTTCTGAATTATATTTGTAGACTGATTTACTTTCAAAATTTATTTTTGTATCTCCTAAATCAACTATATTTAGAGTACGTATTTCACTTTTCTTATTTTGTTCGTTGTAAATTATTTTTTGAGAAGTTTTAATTTCTCCATCTTTTCCGAAAGTTTCAAAAGACAATATAAATCCCTGTTCATTAAAACTATAAGATCTATTGCCTTCTAATCTTTCTCCTGCTGTAATCTCCCCAAATTTATCAATAGGTTCATAATTGATAATTCTTAAGGATTTGACCTTATCTTTCAATTCGAGTTCAGTTAGATCATTCTTTATTTTATTTTCTTGTGTGCAAGCTACAACAAAAGGCAAAAAGCACACTATTAAAAATAATATTTTTTTCATTGTTCTTAATTTTATAGGTTATTAGAATAGGTACAATCGCTTCCCTTTGCGTGTTCGGCTAGTATTTTTTCAATAAAATCAGTGTTTGTTATTTCTAATGAAACAGCTATTTTGCTTGCTCCTTGAACATCTTTCGATACCCAAGTTGTATTACTTTCACCATAAGTTAGTGTAGTAAATTCAACAGTTTTTTCCTTAAAAAGTACTTTTCCTTTGCTGTTAAGATACTCAACATATAAATTGTATGTATCACGAGGGATCGTAAAATTTGAGTAATTTTTGTAGGTAATATTCCCTGTAACATATCCATATCCACCTTGAACAGTGTGATTTTCCAAACGAACATTTTGTTCGATTTCTCTTTTAATGCTCTCCACTAAGCTATTAAACTCAAATCGTTTTTCAAAGCAAATTTTAGAGATTTCAATGTCGTAGTTATCATCTTTTATACAACCAATTTGTTTGCAGTATTTGTAAAGTTCAGAATATACAAACATAGAAAGCCCTTTGGTTTTTGTAATAATATACTTTCCGTTTTTCTTTTCAACTTCGAAAAGTACTTCATTTCCTTGAGCTTTTCCTATTACAGAAATTGTTCTCTCATTTAGTACAGCATTTAATAATTGAAAATCTTTTAGTGCCAAAAAACGTCCTTCAATTTTTTTTATATCAGGATAGTATAGAGGCAACTTTTCTAAATTTTCAAACGCGGTATTACTTGCAAAAAGACTAACAACTTCTTTTGCTTTGTTGATTTTAGTTTCTTCTGATTCACAAGAAACCAAAGCAAGTAACATGCAGATAAACAATACTTTTTTCATTGTTATGATATTTATTTTATTTGGTTTAACATTTCACAAGCTTTGTCATTGAAGTTTTCACAAGCCTTACGTAGCCAAAATATAGCTTTACTTTTAGACTTTTCAACTCCTTTTCCAAGATAATAGCAAGCAGCTAAGTTATTCTGAGCTTTTGCATCTCCTTGTTCTGCCGCTTTTTTCCACCAATAGAAAGCTTTACTATCAGATTGCTCTACACCAATCCCTTCGCTATAGTAATAACCAATATTGAATTGAGCACTATAATTACCTTGTTGTGCTGATTTTCTGTACCAATAAGCTGATTTTGAATGGGATTGCTCTACTCCTACACCTTCTCGATAACATTCACCTAACCCAAGTTGAGCAAGTGCATTTCCTTTTTCTGCTGCTTTGGCAAACCAATAAACGGCATCTTCGGGAGATTTTTCTACATCATCTCCTCCTAAATAGTAAAGTGTAGCCAAATAAAACTGAGCTTCTACATTACCTTTTGTTGCATCTTCAGTGAGTAGATCTATGTTTACTTTTTGTGCTGAGAGCAAAACTATGTAGAAAAAGCTGAAAAATAGTAATATCTTTTTCATATCTTAAAAATTTATGATAGGTTTTTTACTTTTAGATAAATGGATAAACATACTTATAATAACCAACGATATTATATAGACAAAAGTTAGCCCAAAAAATCCCATAGTGTCATCCTCGTGTGAAAAGCCTGAATTTATAAAGAATATTACTAATGTTGGTACCCATGCTAATAAAAATATTACTATAGCATAAACAAAAGAGGATACTTTTGGTTTAAAGTAAGCAATAATCATACATATCAAACCAACAGCGCTTCCTATAAGAGCTGTGATAGAAGCTATTACAGCTGCCTCTTCTCTTATATAAGAGTCGTTTTTATAAATATAATTATCATAATTAGTTGAGTTTAGAACAAGTAGCCCTAACATAAAAAATACTATCCAAAGAGTAATACCTAACAATAGAGTAGATACAAAAACATTGCTAAGTAATCCTCTATTACGCATATTTTCAATACTATTGTTCCCAATACTATTGCTCCCTCTATCTAAGCTATCTAAGGTTGTTTCATCTTTTCTTATGGGAGTTATATTAATCCCCATTCTTTTTAAAATTTCAAGAGCTTCGGGATATCCATTTTGGGCAGATTTTTCTATCCAGAGTTGAGCTTTATATGTGTCATTCTTTTCAAATAGCAGCATACCTAATTTGTATTGTGCTTTTGGAAATTCTTTTTCAGCAGCTTGAACGTAATACTCATAAGACTTTTGTAAATCACATTCAACTCCCTTTTCTTCACTATACAAATCACCTAATAGGCACATAGCTTCTACATTCCCTAAGTTAGCGGCTTGTTCTAAAATAGGTAATGCTTCAATGTAATTGTTCTGTTCTGTTAAAGATATTGCTTGTTTAAAAAGTTTTTCACTTTGCATTTGAGCCATTACCTCCTTTAAATCCTTAGGAGGAGAGGGTATTTCTTCTATTACTGTAATCTCTTCTGAAGAGCCAAATAAATTTTGAAAAATACCATACATAACAACAACCATTGCTATTAGTAAAATTATGACTATAATTTCCATAAGTTATTTTTTATCCGTTAATTACTGTAAATCTTGATTTTATTTCTTGTTCATCTATAGAAGTAAGACTTCCATTTATTGCATCTTCTTTGACTCTTCTAAAGATGTCTTCTACTAAATTGATAAAATTATTTACATAAATAATTGTATTGTAGTCTTCACTTTTATTGGAATAGTTGTTATCCCAATTCTCTTGAGGAAGTTCAACCACTTTGTTACTTTCCTCTAAGCTAAGTACAAATTTTTTAGGGTAATTATCACTTTTGCTAACCAAGCCCCCATTATGAGCTAAAGCATTTCTAAGTCCTACTAAGGTATAATTTTCATCACTATTTGCTACATTGTTGTAAGTTTTTAAAACTTTGTAGATAGCGTTTTCCTGAGTAGTAGAAGGATTAAAGATTTGTCCTAATTGCTCTAACAAGACAAGATAACACATAATGCCCGAAAAATAGGAATAACCTAAACCTTCTTTCCAAAGTGCTTCCCGAATTTCTAAAACTTTTTTGTCTTTGTCAGTTAGTTTATCTCCTGTTTCTATATTTCTACCACATAAGAGACGAGCTGTTTTCAAATTTATCATAACTACAGAAGTCCTTTCTGGAGTTATTTCCATAGGTTGTTTATGGTCTAATAGTTTGGCTATAAAATCATTCATAGTATTTTTGTTTTTAACATTATATTCATTCTACTGCATAAAAAAAACGTGAAACATTCCTTTTTGCTTTCTCGTAGAAGCCCGACCAAAGGCTATAAGTGCAAAGCAAAAGGAATGCCCACGCTTGTAACGTAGGCATTTCCACTTTTACTCTTCCTGCACTTTTAAAAAAATTGGTCGTTTTCTACGGGAGGAAAATGTAAAGCGAAACGCTAATATTATTTATGTCTTTTAATAGTTATTTAAACACTATTGAATAATGTTTAAATTGTTCTCAGTTGTCTAATTCGGCTGTAAAAGTATGAACAATTTTTACGCTATACAAATATTTTAACATTTATTTTTGGTAGTGAAATCGTAAGTGATTAAAAATCAATAGTTAGTAAGTGTTGCGGAGGGAGATAAACTTTGGCAAAGTAAAAGAGATGTTAGGTGTCAGGTTTCAGGTGACACAGGTTTTTAGGGGATAGTAAAAGGGGGCTGCCGGATTTTATCTGGCAGCCCCCATTGTGTAATTACACAATTTTTAAATAAAAGCAATATTACGTATGAAAAATGTATCTTTCAAAATTAATTCAGTTGGATTTCATCTACGAAGAGTAGGGCAGGGGTGCCTTTACCTTCGTGCCATTCGGGGATTATAGTACCTTTAAGCACTACTTTTACATAACGGGTTTTAGTTTTAGCAAAGTTCAAACTGATAGGTACTCGCTTGATAGGGTCGGTTTTTTCGGCAATCTTCAAAGGTTGCTGAGCGATGAGTTGGAAGTTTTTGCCATCGGGGGAACTATAAATAGCAACTTCTGAGGCGGGGAATATCCAGTTAGGGGTATCGGCTAAGCTACCTGCTTTTAAATTGCTGATTTCTTCTTCTTTACCCAAATCAATCACTGCTTCTACTCCTACACGACCAGGGAAGCCTACCCAATGTCCATCGATATAAGAATCTTCACCTATTTGGGCATCGACTAAGGCTGTAGCTCCTCCAAAAGTATATTTAGGGTTGGTTTCGGTGAGTAATTGTATTTTTTTGTAAGTAGCCTTGTTGAATAAGGATTGATAGCTAAATACTCCGCTTACAGTATCCTTATGTACAGCAACAGCTTTGAGTAGTAACTCATTGCTCAACTTAATAGGTTGGGTATAGAGTGTTTTGCTCGCATTGGGGGTAGAGCCATCGGTAGTGTAGTACACTTTGCCATCACCTACAGTGAGGAGCTCTACTTGAATGCCGTCTTTATTGGCAGCTGGTTGGATTACTGGGGTAACTCCCATTATGTGTTTGGCGTAGTGATAACCTTTTAACTGATAATAGTTTAGCAGGTTCCCCAAACGTTTTAGGAAATTAGGAAAATTCTTTTTCTCGGGAGCTGTCCATTGCACTTCGGCTAAGGCAGCTAATCGGGGTAAAAGCATATATTGAGCGTGTGCAGGACTCGCGATGTATTCTGTCCATAAATTAGCTTGTGCTCCTAAGATGTATTTACCTTGTTCAGGAGTGAGTTTAGGGTCGATAGGCTCGTAGTCGTACACCTTTTTTACGGGAAGGTATTCACCTATGGAAAGCGGTTCTTTACTGGGGTCTTCCCCTTGATTATAATCGAAATACAAACTGTAGTGAGGGGTCATAATAGCACGGTTGTGGCGTTGTGCAGCTGCGATCCCCCCTTCGGTGCCTCGCCACGACATTACAATCGCATCTTGTGAGATGTTGTTACCCTCTAAAATCTCGTCCCAGCCAATTACTTCTCTGCCTTTCTTTTTTAGGAATTGCTCTATGCGTGATACTACATAACCTTGCAATTGTTGCTCGGCGGTGTGTTCTCCATCGCCTTTTAAACCTAAAGCTTTGATTTTAGCCTGACATTTAGGACATTCTTTCCAACGTGTTTTGGGACACTCATCACCTCCTATATGAATGTATTTAGAAGGGAAAAGTTCGGTAAGTTCATCAAAAACGTCTTCTAAAAACTTGTATGAAGCCTCGTTGCCAGCACAAAGCACATCGTCAAACACTCCCCATTTGGTGCCTACAGCATAATCTTTACCGGTACAACCTAACTCAGGATAAGCGGTGAGTACAGCGAGGGTATGCCCAGGTATATCAATTTCGGGGATAATGGTGATATAGCGGTCTTGAGCGTATTTTACGATTTCTTTTATTTGCTCTTGAGTGTAGTATCCGCCATAGGGTTTGCCGTCGAATTGATGGGGTTTATCTTTGAGCAAATGTCCGATAAGCGTTTCTTTACGCATTGAACCTATCTCGGTAAGGCGAGGATATTTTTTTATTTCAATACGCCAACCTTGGTCGTCGGTGAGATGCCAATGGAACTTATTGAGGTTGTGCAGTGCGAGTATATCAATATACTGCTTGATGAAATCTACAGTAAAGAAATGGCGACTCACATCAAAGTGCATTCCGCGATAAGCGAAGCGCGGAGCATCGTTTATAACTACGGTTGGAAAAACTAAGGCTTTAGGGTGGGTTACATCAATAGATTTGCGCAAAGTTTGAATACCGTAGAACACACCGGCAGGGCTTGCACCATCAATAGTAATTTGGTCGCTTGTTACAGTGAGCTGATAAGCCTCTTGGTTTGCGTTTTGCAAATCGGTTTTCAATACAATGCGTTTGCCATTGGTTACTCCAGCTTGTGTTTTTATAGGCATTCCTGAAAGTTCTTGGATATAAGAAGCTAAAAAGGAAGCGTTCTTTTCCTGTAAAGCGTTGCCTTGCGGATAAGTAATAACCGTTTTGGCATCTAATTGAAAAGGCTCTTGCTCAGTGTATTCAATAGATTGTGGTAGTGGAATTACCTCATAATTCACTACAGGTTTTGTTTCTTTACAGCAAGCCATCAAACACAAGGCAAGCGTGCTGAATAAAAGTTTTTTCATTGGAAAATTGTTTAATATTGGATTGTTGGTATATAGGTTACGCGATAAAAAGTTTGTGGCAACAATAGTGTGCGATGTATTTCAGGAGTGGTATTTCTGTTGGTAATGAGCACTTGTTTTTGAGTACTCAAGGCAAAAAGTACGTGCTGGTTATCTATGAATTGAACATTGCTGCGAGTGGTTGAAAATTGTCCTTTAGGCAAGGCAACTTCCAAAGGTACACTTACGGTTTTACTATGTTCGTTTACTTTATAGATAAGTGCTCTTGACCCTGTAGTTTTGTTTTCGCGTGCGTTGTCAATCACTAACACTTCGTTAGGAGCTTGTACCACAGCACAATGGATACCGTGAGACAAGAGGTTTTCGGTAGGTTTAATAGTGCCATTTTTACCCACGCGATACACCAATTCGCCTGTTTTACCGTTGATTTTCCAGAGCTCGCTATCGCGATTGGTGGTCATATAGTAATTGCCTTCGCTATCTTGGTCGATAGAATTGGCGTGAATCCAGTCTTCTTTCACTTTTTTAGTTGTGATATTAGGGTGGTCAAGTGGATTTAGGTGGTCAAAACAGCTCCATTTTTTTACGATTTTCCCTTGGGTATTCATAATCACAAAGCCGTCGCCTGTAACGGTATCTGTTTGAGAGCCACCTTTGCTACTGAGGTCTACTGTTTGGTGAATATAGGTTACTAAACCTATATTGCCATCGGGTAGAGGGCGGCATTCGTGATGTACTTCGCGGTTTCTCAGTTCGGGGATAGAAGCGAACTCTTTTTGTAGCACAATATTGCCAAAAAGGTCTATTATTTTTAGCTTTTTAGCGTTGAACACAAAGAGCCCTTCGGAAGGAGCATCGGTGAGTAAATAGAATTGTTGTGTATCAGGGTTGTAGTTCACTACGGCAGGAGTATCGGGTACGGGTTCATACCACACTACAGTTCCGTTCATATCCATTAGGTAAATATTATTTGATTTGCGGTCGTTTGCTAACAGATATCCTTTGATGGGGTCTTTTAGTTTGTCCTCTTGCAGAGTAGCATTTGGCAAAAATGATTGTACACTTTTAGTTTTAAAGTGTTTTGCTTCAGTTTCTAAGCCGTTGCCATAGCTAATTTTGCAAGCGTATTCGGTTTCGGGTTTTAGAAATAGCAGAGTTTTGTGTTCAGTTCCTTTTCCTTGATAAGTATTGGTGTGTTGTACTTGTGAGGGTTGGTTCACTTCCCAATAGAAAATGCGGAAAGGTGTTTCACTGCTAAAAGTAGCAGTTACTTCGGCACGAAGGAAATTTGTTCCACTCAAAGCAACCGAAAAATCAGTTAGGGAGCCTTGATAAGTAGCGATGTTATCATCTTTTTTACAAGAGATTAAAACTACTCCTATGGTTATAAACAAAATAATAATCGATTTTTTCATATTTATTTAGGTTTATATTTAAGTTTTTTTCAATTGTTTTAATGAGGGAAAGCGTTATTCATTATCAGGATTTACAGGTTCAATAGCATTAGTAAAAGGTTCATACATCACATAATCCCATAAAGCATAATGGTCTTTAGTAGGGATGTGGTCGCCTATAAAATCTATATTTTCTACACTGCAAAAGATGCGGAAAGGATATTGTTGTCCGTAGTTGAGTTCTTTCTGGAGGTGTTGTACTCCATCGATGAGCCACGTAGCAATGTAATGGTTATTTTGAGGGTTGATAGTTAATTTTATTTGGAAAGTATGCCATTGGTCACTATCTATAAGTACTTCAGCATTTTGAGCCCAAGGATTATTTTGGCTGGTCATAAACACTACGACCTGACCTTCTTTTGCGCCTAATTTCTTTCTGCGTTTAGCATCACCTGAGCCTACTTCAAAATCTATTTCGTGTCCTTCACTGTTATACAAGAAAGAGCCTATACTTGCCCACGCACCAGTTTCCATTGGTGGAATGTAGGTGCGCCAAGTGTAGATACCAGCCCCGTAACGGTGTACTGTTTTTTGTTTTTTGCGTTGTTCAGTATAAGCTTTTGTCCATATTTTCATAGCCCATCCATCTTTGGCGTAAGAATCACTTACTGCTTTAGCATAAGTTTCTTTGTCCTTTCCTTGCGGGTAATCCTCATCCTGATTGCCTAATAACCAACCATTGAGAGATTTAAAATCCCATAGCATTACTTTGGTTTTATCAATGGTTACTTCAGGAATATCATTTGATTGTTTGCTACAACTCGCACAAAGGCTCAAAAAAGCAAAAGTTAAAAATAGGTTTAGTTGTTTCATATAATTTTATTAGTTTTCTTTTTTAAGAAAAAGGGGCTATGAGAGAGGATAGCCCCTTTTTGGAAAAAATCAATTTGCCATTTATAGAGATAAACATTGATTCACTACTAATAGGCGGTATATTCAATAAAGTTGAAAGTAGCGTTATATTTTTTAGTAGGATCTTCCAGTTTATTACCAGGTAGCCAATCGCCTCTATTAGATTCGGCACTGATACCTAATTCAAACTTAAAGTCATCTTCACCAAAGTTAGTTTTAAGTGTTTGTATTGGTTTATCATCTAAATAATATACCGCTACATATTTATTACCTGCTTTTTTCAATTCGATGGTGAATTTATAATCTTTATTAGGTTGTAAGACTTGTTTGTAGCTTGACAAACCAGGTTCGGCAGAAGCGATAAACAAGAGCATTTCACCTTGTTTAGCACCGAGGCGAGTGCGGTCTTCATCTTTTCCATAACGAGCTACCATTTGGAACAAGCGTTCTATAGTTTTTGGGGTATCGGTATAGAAATAGAGAATCATTCCCATTTGTATTTTAGCCGACTCGTTTACTTCAGGCAAACGGATAGAGCAAGTGTATTTACCATATCCTACTTGAGGTTTGTAATATGCTTTTGACACATTGCAATAAGAATTGGTGGTAAGGATTAATTTGCCGTTATCTAATTTGCTAAAGGCAGGTCCGTCGGCTCCTACATTTGTCCATTTGCCCCAATCATTAGGGAAAGTATTGAAATCCCAGCGTTTTACTTCTCCTTTATCGGGTTCAGGGGTTTCGTCTATTGGATTTGTTTGTGTAGAAGGTTCTACAGGGGCTATAGAGTAAGAATAAGGGGTATAAGTTACATAATCCCACAAACCATAGTTTTCTTGGTAAGGCCAGTTATCACCTATAAATTTAAGGTTTTCGGTACTACAGAAGATGTGGAAAGGGTGTTCTTGGCCGTAGTTAAGCTGTTGAGCGGCACATTTTATCTCATCGATAATCCAAGTTGCAAAATATTTATCGCCAATTAATTGCAAGTCGATTTTAAAGGTATGCCAAGCATTCTTTTTGATTTTTATTTTTTGTTGTACAAAAGGATTATCTTGACTGGTGATGTATGCAATCACTTCATCATCGGAAGTTTTAAGGGTTTCACGTTCTTTAGCGGTACCAGAACCCACTTCAAAATCGAGTTCGTGTTTGTCGCTATTCCACAACCAAGAACCTATGCTCACACGTTCAGTGGCTCCCAAGTCGGAAATATAGGTACGCCAAGTATAGAGCCCAGCACCGTATTGTTTTTTGGTTTTGAGCTTTTTGCGTTGTTGCGTATTGGCTTCGGTATAGATTTTCACTACTTTACCGTCTTCAGCTTGTGTATTGCTTTCGAGAGAGGTTTGTGAAACATTGGCATTTTCACCTTGACTGGCATTGATCCAATCGTTGGTGTTGTCGAAATTCCATTTGATTTGTTTGGCAGTATCAGCGGAGCCTGTTTGAGGTGTGCCTATCTCACTTTTAGGGTTCTCACTAAAACGCCCGTCAACATCGCTTTTACTACAGCTGATGGTGCTGAGTATCGCTGCAACTATTAGTATAGGTTTAGTATAGGTTTTCATATTTTGTTATGTTTAAAATTATTGTTCTCTAAAGGAGCGGTTATTTTGCAAGTCGGGAAATTTATTGCTATATACGCTTGGTATAGGGTAATAACGACGCATATCGTACACTTTTAGAGGACTGTTGAACTTAGGATATACTTTCCATTGAGGGCTTAAGTCGTAAGGTTTTTTTACTACATTAGGGTCTCTTCTCGCATTGAGATTAGTTTGTTTAATTTCTAATTTTTGTTTGATAGTGTCCATATACTTATCTAAGCGATCTTTCCACAAGCCCATACGGATAAGGTCGATACGGCGCAAGCCTTCCATATTAAATTCAAAGAGGCGTTCGTCGCACAATTTGCTACGCATTTCTTCTTTTGTAGGGAAATTAGCCAAGATGTAATTGTGAGAACTACCTTGAAAAGCTCTTTGGCGTATTTGGTTTATCAAATCTACAGATTCTTGATTAGGGCCATTGAGTTCATTGAGTATTTCGGCTTTAGAGAGCAGTACATCGGCATAGCGCAATAGAGGTAGGTTGTTGGGTGTATTATAATTGTAAGTACCTGCTTTTTCGTAGAAATACTTATCGGTATACACATTGGCGAGCTCTGTAATACGAGGGCTTGAAGCCTCGTTGTTGAGGGTGCCCATTTGAGTTAAAGTAGGAGCGACATATTTTTGATTGGCATCATTAACATTTAAAAATTCGCCTTTGATAAATTGGGTTAGTCGTTCGTCGCTACTATCAAACTGCCAATAGAGTTCTAAAGGCACATTGAAGATGTCCCAACCTTTGTTGTAATCCCAAGAAGTGAAATAGAGTGCTAAATCGGAAGCTCCTGAGGGTACTGATTCACTACTACGCACTGCAAAGATAATTTCGCTGTTGTAAAGAGAAGCACGTGTACGTGGGTCGAAAGGATCGAAGGGGTGCGCGAGCAAGGTGTATTTACCAGTAGCGATTACTTGGTTAGCATAAACTAAAGCCGCTTGCCAAGCAGCAGTAGCATCACTACCTTCTTCGCGTAGGCGGCCTGCTTTACGCATATAGAGACGCATTAAGTAACCATAAGCAGCCCCTTTGGTAGGTCGACCAGCATCACTTCCGTTTACACTCCACTCTAGAGGTAAATTATTAGTTGCGATAAGCAAGTCTTGTTCAATTTGGTTATCGAGTTCTTCTACAGTAGCTAAAGTAGGATTAGCGGTAGCAGCATAGTAACCATTGGTAATTAGAGGAACACGGTAGAAAGTGTTAGTGAGCTGATAGTAGGCGAAAGCGCGCATAAAGTGAGCTTCGGCTAAAAGTTCTACTTTCTTATCGGCGGTTTTAAAACGGGTTTCGGGTATCATTGTTATATTATCAATAGCAGTATTGGCACAACCTATCATTTGCCAATTGCCATTATAGCTTGTTAATAATTGGATGTTACCTGTAAGCCCATTATTATTTAAAATTTCGAAGTCGTTACCTTCTTTGAATCCGTCATCGGTAGAAAGGTCGTTGATGTAGAAGGTACTTGGGTGAGTGGCAGAGTTTAAATATCTATAGATACCATTTACCCCTTCTTGAGCGTTTTCTTCAGTAGTGTAGGCATTATTTACGTTGTAAACAGAGGAGAGATCCTCTTTTAGTTCACAAGCTGTAAATGATAAGCCTAAGGCAGCTACTAAGATATATAGTTTGTAATTCGTTTTCATTTTCTTTTAGTGTTAAAATGTTAATTTCACTCCAAAGTTGATAGTGCGATAAGCAGGATAAGAGTTCAAATCTAACCCTTGTGCGATGGCACTGCTACCATTGGTACTGATATCGGGGTCAAAACCTTGATATTTAGTAAAGGTGAGCAGATTTTGACCACCTACGAACATACGCATTGTTTTGAGGGTTTTCATATTCCATTTGTTACCATTGAAAGTATACCCTAATTCGATATTGCGGAGTTTTACAAAATCGGCATCTTCTACGAAGCGAGAGTTTACATAGGAGCCATAAAGCAAACCGTCATTTTTTTGATAGCCGTTACGAGGAACGCTATTGGAAGCGTGAGCGCGAGTCCAGCGATCGGATGAGGCGGCTAAACGATTGTTATCTTCGAGGTAGATGCGTGTAAGGTTGAGCATTTTAGCACCTAAAGAAGCTTCAAAGAAGAAAGAGAAGTCAAAATCTTTATAAGTGAAGCTATTGTTGAGCCCAATGATAGTTTTAGGGATACCAGTTCCTAGTACAGTACGGTCGTTTTCGTCTATTTTACCATCGCCATTAAGGTCTTTAAACTTAGGATCACCAGGCACAGATTTGATTTGAGGGGCATATTGTTCTCCTTGCTGGATAATACCGTCGAACACATAACCATAGATAGCACTGAGCGGTTCACCTTCTTTGAGCATCATATATTCTTTTTCTTCATAAGAACCGTGAGGGCGTATGTATTGGAAACGAGGTTTGCCATCATTGAGTTTTAACACTTCGCTGCGGTTGTGAGCAAAATTGAAAGCGGTATTCCACGTAAATCCTTTTTTATTAATATTAGTAGATTTGATAGCTATTTCATATCCGCGATTTTCTACTTCACCATCGTTTACCATCATAGCGGTATACTCGAAACGGCGGCCATCGTTTACATAGTTAGGGAAACCACCAGAAGGGTGAATAGGGTCGGGGTTTAACAAATCGTGAGTACGCTTGATGTAGTAATCAAAGCTGAGTTCAACACTTGCAATATTCAAATCAATACCGGCATTCCATTGTGCGGTAGTTTCCCAACGGAGTTTTGGATTATAGGGGTTGGAAGGATACATACCTTTAGTGCCTTCAGTACCTCCTATGTACACATCGCGTACAGAATATTGGTATTGAGAGAGTCCAAATCGGATACCATCATTACCGCTAAGTCCGTAACTGGTGCGCAATTTGATACGAGAAATCACGGGTTTTGTCCAAGCCATAAATTTTTCTTCGCCTAAGTGCCAAGCTAAAGAGCCTGCGGGGAAAATTCCCCAACGATAGTCGGCTCCAAACACTGAAGAACCATCGGCACGAACAGAAGCATTTAGGATATAACGGTTGTTAAAAATGTACTCGGCACGACCAAAAACAGAACCTTTTTTGATAGAAGATTCTCCGGAGCCTATCCAATCTAAGTGTTGGGCAGCGCCGATGTTTTTGAAGGAGAAGACATCAGAAGCGAAACCATAGGCTTGAACTTCATCACCTTTGCCCCTTTGATAAATGTAAGAAGTACCTGCGGTTACTTTTATATCGTGTTTACCTTCCATTTTAGGGTGATAAGTAGCAACACCTTCAATTTGGTGTTTTACGTTTTCTTCGTGGCTAAGGAAGGCTTGACCTTTATAAGCTTGACCGATAGAGGTAGAGCGGTCATAGTATTTTTCGGTTTTTAGATGGTCGTAAGCATAAGTGTAACGACCGTTGATAGTAAGAGAAGGCAATAGGTCAATATCGGCATAAGCGGTAGCATACATCGTATTGAAGTGGCGATAGAGTTGAGCTCCATTCATTTCTTCGAACACTGCTGGACGACGAGCTTTAATTCCAAAGACATCAAAACCTTCTTTGTTTTTCCAAGGCTCTAAGTTAAAAATACGGTACATTATATTTTTATCGGAAGAGATAGTACCCATATCTAAGAATTTCTTTTTAGACTGGGAAAAGTTCATATTAGCTCCAGCTCTTACTTTTGGGCTAATTTTATACTGTAAATTCACACGTCCGCCGTAACGGCTATAATCAGTATTGAGCAATATACCAGGTTCAGTGAGGTAATTAGCCGACATAAAAGCAGAAAGGCGGTCGGTACCTCCTGATACTGAAAGTTGATGTAATACAGTAAAAGCATCGTGAGTAGTTTCTTTGAGCCAATCGGTACCTTTACCGCGGTAAGTAGCTTGAGCAGCAGTCCATTTATTATATTTAGCTAACCCAGTTTCATTATATAGGCGGCGAGTAAGAGCAATGGTTTCACCAGCATCGAGTAAATCCCAAGGGTTATACATATTTTTAAAAGCCGTTTGGTTAGAATACTCTACATTGAAAGAACCTTCTTTACCTTTTTTAGTAGTGATAAGGATGACCCCATTGGCACCACGAGCGCCATAAATAGCAGTGGTAGAAGCATCTTTTAAGATTTCTATAGACTCGATGTCGTCTATACTAATTTGCGACATATTGTCGGTTTGAAATCCGTCGATTACATATAAGGGTTCATTATCGGCACTCACTGAAGAAGCACCACGTACACGGATAGATACATTACCACCAGGTTCTAATGAATTCTGACGTACTTGTACACCTGATGCACGCCCTTTGAGCATCTGCGACATATCGGCTACTACCCCAGCTTTCACATCGTCTGTTTTAATAGAGGTGATAGCACCTGCTAAGTCACGTTTTTTAGTAACTCCATACCCCACAACTACAACTTCTTCGAGCTTTTTTTGTTCATCAGCCAAAGCAATGTGCAAAGGCACAGGGGTATTGGCTGTTACTTTTACATTCTGGGTTACATACCCCATAAAAGAGACTTCTAAGGTCTGTCCCACCGCTACATCTATGGAGTATTTACCATCCATATCGGTGCTGACACCTTTGGTAGTTCCTTTCACTACTACTGAAGCACTCATCAAAGGCTCCTTAGTAGTAGCATCGCTGACAGTTCCACGAATGGTGCGTTGTTGTGCATAACTCCAACTCACTAATAATAGTAGAACTGATAAAAATAGATTTCTTTTCATACAATGGTTGTTTGTTTTTGTATCGTTTGATGACACAAAAGTATAAATAACGTGCATAAACGATTCCTTTTGTTGTCTAAAAAAGGTATAAAATCGTCTAATAGATTCTAAATGTTTGTAAATCAACAGATCATAAAAGAGGTAATTTCATAAAAAAAGCTGTCCGAAAGTATCAAACAGCTTTTAATAAGATAGTGTGTTTACTTATTTCCAATCTTTTTTCTTAGAAGTTTTACCAATACCGGGGTTAAAGCTATTGGTAGGGTCAAGGGAATTGTAGAATTTTTTCAGGTCGTCGTTAGCGTGATACAAGTGTCCGACGTTATGCTCGGCGGGGTATTGAGCGCCGCGTGTATCTAATATTTTCAGCATCTCTTCTTCTATTTCTTCACAATTGTAACCTTTTTTAATTACATAATCCTGATGGAATACGTGGCACATAAAGTGTCCGTAATACAATTTGTGAAGAATTTTAGCATCGAGTTCAGGAGGGAGTTTTTCAAACCAATCCTCGTCGTTGCGGCGCAAAGCGATGTCTAAAGCGACGATATCTTCTACCTCATCTTCGTGTACTGAACGATAGCGAATAGCTGCTGAAGCTACTGCAAAGCGCAAGAGCATTGCCGCTTGAGCGAGTTTGGCATCACACTCTATAAACGCCCCTTTAGTGCTATCGGCAAATTCTTTTTGCAAATAAGCGCGTGCTTCGTCTACCCCTTTGCCTCCCATTTTTAGAATAAGGTGGTGTTCATATTGGTTGCGGTAATCCCACAATATTTTAGGAAGGTGTTGAGGCATTAATTTAGAGGTGAATTGTAAGAATTTTTCACTGAAATGGTTGGGCATAAAAGGTAGTTTTTTGGCTACGCGGTCACCCCACGCTTTGAGAGAGAAGAGTTTAGGGAGGTATTCAGTACCGACATTTTTGATATACCAAAAAGTATCTTTACCATATTTAGCAGCGATATCAAAGGCAGTACGGTGGATATACTCGCCAGAGATAGGGATTTCTTCGAAAGTACCAAGCATATCACGGCGCAGTTTGGTGAGTACAGCTGTATTGTTAGTACCTATATAGAATACGGCAGTTTTTTTCTCGGCAGGGAAAGTATCTACACGGACAGCAAAAACTCCTAAACGACCTGCACTACCTGAGGCTTCGAATAAGCGAGCGGGGTCGGCATTGAAGCGGGCAGGGGTATTAGCATTGATTTCGCGTACGTGGTTACAATAGTCGTGGTCGTGTCCTTTTTTGTCAGTGGAATGGATGTCCTTTTGCTGGTATTTGCCTTCTTGGAGATTAGTGAGAATTTCTTTAGGAGAGCTTCCTAAATCAATGCCTAAGTGGTTGATGAGCTCTAATTTACCATCGGCATTGCGTTGGGCAAAAAGAGCCATTTCGGTATAAGCAGGGCCACGTTGTACTAAAGATCCACCAGAGTTGTTGCACACACCTCCAATTACTGAAGCTCCAATACAAGAAGAGCCAATTACAGAATGAGGTTCGCGATCGTATACTTTTAGTTCTTGTTCTAAATGGTTGAGTGTAGCCCCAGTGAGGCATACAGCTTGTTCCCCTTCGTTGATAAGCTGAATGTTGTCGTTACGCATTGTGTTGATGATTACCACATCGCGGTCGTAATCGTTGCCAAAAGGGTTAGACCCACCTGTAATTCCTGTATTGGCAGCTTGAGAAATTACAATCACATCGGCTTCAACACAGGCTTCGAGTACTTGCCACTGTTCCCACAAAGTAGCGGGACGCACAACGGCAATTGCGTTGCCAGTACCAAAACGATATCCAGTGCGGTAACGTTCAGTTTTTGAGGGGTCGGTAATAACGTATTTTGCGCCAACGATGTGGCGCAAGGTTTCTAATAGGTTTTGTGTGTTCATTATTATTTCTTAGTTTTATAGGTAAGCGTTAAACCAAATTGAGGTTCAGTAAAGAAATTGTGTTGGATGAAAGGTTCTAAGGTAAGGCGTTCATCTACATTGAATTGTTTGAGATGAGCATCGACATTTGCCTCGATGATGTTTAGGGCGTATAAGCCTACTCCTATAAGAATAGAAAGTTCTTTATTACGGCGATAGAACTGTATGCCTCGGCGCAAGCCGTCGGTGCTGAGGCGCGGCTGTCCATCAGGGCGATTGCCATAAAACTCATCATCGGTAAATCCTTGTTGACGACGTTTGTAGGCGGAGAGATAACGATCGTATTCCTTAGAGTTTTGTATATAGAAGTATATAGGGGTTCCGATAGCGATATACACCAAAGGTACTTTCCAGTAACTTTTGTTGTATATCTGCCCTAAGCCTGGTACGACAGCTGAATAGAAAGCTGCTTTTGCAGGAGAAAGAGGGTCGGTATTCCAAGGAACTTTTTTCATATTGTCTTGCATAACGGCTACTTGTATAGAATCGGAGGGTACTTCTACCACTTCCTCTGTATTGTTTTGTGCGTACGAAATACCCACTCCGGAAAGGAGTGCCATTATGAAAACAAATGTTTTACTCATCTTTTTTGTGTAATAAGCTTTGAATACGTTTGAAATCTTCTTCTGAAGTAAAAGGGATGGTAAGGCTACCTTTTCCATCTTTGTTCATTTTTACGGCAACTTTGGTGCCAAAAAAATGATTAAAGCTACTCATATTTTCTTTGATATAAGTAGGTACTTCAGTTTTACTATTGCTTTTAGGGATTTGAATACTTACCACATTAGGTGTTTCGGGGTTTTGCAAGCGGCGCACTAACTCTTCGGTATCACGTACTGATAGGTTATCGGAAATGATTCGTTGGTACACTTCAGCTTGTTGTTCGGGGTCTTCTATAGCGATAATCGCACGTCCGTGTCCCATAGATATAAAGCCGTCGCGTATGCCTGTTTGAATGATAGGAGCGAGCTTCAGCAAACGCAGATAGTTAGTGATTGTAGAGCGTTTTTTACCTACGCGTTTGCTCATTTGGTCTTGAGTGAGGTTTACTTGCTCGATGAGTTGTTGGTAAGAAAGTGCAATTTCTATAGGGTCTAAATCCTGGCGTTGGATATTTTCAACCAAAGCCATTGTAAGCGACTCGTTGTCGTCGGCGATGCGGATATAGGCTGGGATTGTTTTGAGTCCAGCTAATTTGGAAGCTCTGAAACGGCGTTCGCCCGATATGAGCTGATATTTGTTTTCGCCGTCGAGTTTGCGTACGGTGATAGGTTGGACGACCCCCAATTCTTTAATAGAGGAAGCGAGCCCTTGTAGTTCTTCTTCGTTAAAAGAAGTACGAGGTTGAAAGGGGTTTGTTTCTATCAGGTCGAGTTCGAGTTCTATGATATTTCCTACGATTTTATCGGCGTTCTTATCTTTTATAGAATTGATAGCCACTTCGGGGCTATTGCCAAAAATGGCTGAAATACCTCTCCCCAAGGCAGGTTTTTTAGCAGGTTTCGTCATTATGCAGTTTTATTTTTATCGATAATCTCTTGAGCTAAGTTGATATGATTGGTAGCCCCTTTACTGGTAGCATCGTAGTTGATAATGGTTTCGCCGAAACTTGGAGCTTCACTGAGGCGTACATTGCGCTGTATAATGGTTTTGAATACCATATCGCTAAAGTGTTTTTGAACCTCTTCTACTACTTGGTTAGAGAGTCGCAAGCGTGCATCGTACATAGTGAGCAATAAGCCTTCGATATCTAAATCGGGATTGAAGGTTTTTTGTACGCTTTTAATAGTATTGAGGAGTTTGCCTAATCCTTCCAGAGCGAAGTACTCGCATTGGATAGGCACGATCACTGAGTTGGCAGCTGTAAGAGCATTTAGAGTGATGAGCCCTAAGGAAGGAGCACAGTCAATTAAGATATAATCATACTCATCTTTGATAGATTCTAAGGCTTTTTTGAGCATAAACTCACGTTGTTCTTTATCAACTAACTCAATCTCGATAGCGACCAAGTTGATATGGGCAGCGATAAGGTCGAGATTGGGAGAGCTAGTGTGAACAATCATATCTTTAGCTTCCATAGTGTGCTCTAAGAGCTCGTAGGTGCCGTGTTCAATAGAATCTACATCAATACCTAAGCCAGAAGTAGCATTTGCCTGTGGGTCGGCATCAATGAGTAATACTTTTTTTTCTAATACGCCTAATGAGGCAGCTAAGTTCACGGAGGTAGTAGTTTTTCCGACGCCTCCTTTTTGGTTTGCAATAGCTATTATTTTACCCATAGATTTAGTGTTTTTAAAAGTTAAACGGAAGTCCTTGCTTGGCTACATTAGCTAATTCTAATTCATTGATTTCTGTAGCTTTGGCAATAGCCTTGTTGAGTGTGATAATCAAATAATCCTCCAAGGCTTCTTTGTCTTCTAATAAAGCCTCGTTTATTTGAATGCTTTTAATTTCTCGATTGGCAGTAATAGTTACTTTCACACTGCCATCAGCGGCAATTTCATCAACTAATACGTGATTTAAACGTGCTTTAGCCTCTTCTATTTTTTGCTGGGTTTCTTTGAGTTTTCCCATCATTCCCATCATATCTTCAAACATAATATTTTATTTTTTCAGAGGGCAAAAGTACAACTTTTTTTGAAACATCACACAAAAAATACAATCAATAATTGTGCTACCATTATTCGCAAGAAGGTAGTAAGTGGATAAACACTTGCATACGTGAGGGCTGGTACTTCGGAATTATTCATATCATTGGCAAAAGCCAAAGCAGGGGGATCGGTAGAGGCACCTGATAGCAAACCACAAATTTCTAAATAGTCCAATTTTCCTTTGATACGTGCTGCCAAAGATGTGATAATGAGGGGTATAAGAGTGATAAGTGCGCCTAATCCCATCCAATATAAACCTTGACCATGCAAGATCGTTTCTACAAAAGTAGCTCCTGCATCCAAGCCTACACTGGCGAGGAAAAGTACAATACCTATTTCGCGCACCATTAGGTTGGCACTTTGAGATACATAGTGTGTTACTGAAAATTTACCTCCATACCTACTGATAAGTATTGCTACGATAAGGGGGCCACCTGCTAATCCTAATTTTACAGGTACAGGAATTCCTGGGATAGAGAAAGGAATACAGCCTAAAAGTACTCCGAGGGTAATTCCCATAAAGAGTTCGGCGATATGAGGGGTTTGCAATCGGCGTTTGGAGTTACCAAACTCTTTGCTCACGAGTTGTATATGAGTTTCGTCGCCTATTACAGTAATGGTATCGCCAAACTGCAACTTGGTATGAGCAGAAGGTACAAACTCAATACCTGCACGGAATACACGAGTAATCGTTACTCCAAAATGCTTGCGCACATCGAGTTCGGCTAAGGTTTTAGTGAAAATAGCACGCTGGGTAACATTGATGCGACGAGAGGTGTAACGCATTTCTTTTTCGTCGGGGAAATAGTCGAGAATAGGAACACTTTCGCCCATTAGAGTAAGAAACTTCTCGTTTTCTTTTTTATTGACTACTATCAGTACGATGTCGCCTTCTTGAATAACAGTAGTTGCATCAGCCATTAGTATTTCGCCTTTTCGACACATACGAGAAACAGTAAAATCAAAATCAAGAGTTTCTCTGATGACTTTTAATTTTTTGCCATAGAGCGCAGGGTTTGTAACTTTAATAGCAAATCTATTGATAATTACTTGATCTTTAGAATGGCGCACAGCATTGAGGCGTTTTTCGGCTTCTACATTTACTTTTAGAAAAGCTTTGAGTCCTAACATCACTAATATGATTCCCAATACTCCAAATGGGTAAGCTACTGCATAGGCAGTAGAGAGGGAAGGTATTGTAGTGGGGTCGCCTTTGAATACATCTTCTAATGTAGCTTGTGCAGCACCGAGTCCTGGAGTGTTGGTTACAGCGCCTGACATTATTCCTACCAAGGTGCCCATATCAGTTTGGGTGAGGTAGTGAATAGCAATTACTGTAAACATACACATTACAATGGAGAGTACAGCTAATAAATTGAGTTTGATACCTTCTTTTTGGAAGGAAGCGAAGAATCCAGGTCCTACTTGTAATCCGATGGTATATACAAATAGAATAAGTCCAAATTCTTTTATGAAGTGTTGTATGTGAGAATTGATAGTAAAGCCTAATTCGGCCATAGCGATACCTGCAAAAAGTACCCAAGCGATCCCGAATGAGATGCCGAATATTTTTATTTTACCTAAGGCAACTCCTACTGCGATGACTACGCTATACACTATTACGGTGTAGGCGACACTTTCGTGGTTAGTCATCAAATTCCAAAGCCATTCCATTTAATGTTTAATGATTAATGTTTAGTGTTTAATGATTAATTAAGCCCCGAACAAATACAAGTGTTTGTAAAGGAACTGTTTTTTATATAAATTTAAGAGAAACTTTGCCAAAGATGCGAACCACACGGGCAGAGAACTTTGGCAAAGTTAAAATTTTATTTATTATCCTAAGAACGGATAACGGTAGTCTACGGGTGGTACAAATGTTTCTTTGATGAGGCGTGGCGATACCCAACGCAACAGATTTTGGGCAGATCCAGCTTTATCGTTAGTACCTGAGGCACGTGCGCCTCCAAAAGGTTGTTGCCCAACGACAGCTCCTGTAGGTTTATCGTTTATATAGAAGTTACCAGCGGCGTTTTCAAGGGCTTTCACAGCTTCGTCTATGGCATAACGGCAAGTAGCAAATATTGCTCCTGTGAGCGCATAAGCTGAAGTTTCATCAACGAGTTTCAAGGTTTCTTCCCATTTAGAGTCATCATATACATACACGGTTACTACAGGTCCGAAAAGTTCGGTTTCCATAGTGGTATAATGAGGATTGGTAGTGACAATCACGGTAGGTTCAATGAAATAGCCTTTGCTCTTGTCGTAGCCACCGCCGACGAATATCTCGGCATCTTTATCTTTTTTAGCTTGGTCGATATATTTAGCTAATTTATCGAAAGAATGTTCGTGAATAACGGCAGTGATGAAATTTTCGAAGTTTTCGGGAGAACCCATTTTGAAAGACAATACATCTTCTTTTACGAAGGCTAAGGTTTCATTAGCTTTTGATTTAGGCAAGTAGACACGAGAGGCGGCACTACATTTTTGCCCCTGATACTCAAAAGCACCGCGAGTAATAGCTGTAGCCACTTGTTTAGGACAAGCACTTGGGTGAGCGAGGATAAAGTCTTTACCACCTGTTTCACCTACGATTTTAGGATAAGTTCGGTAATTATGGATATTGTTGCCTATTTTTTTCCAAATATCTTGGAATACATTGGTAGAGCCAGTGAAGTGAATGCCTGCGAAGTGAGGGCTTGCAAGTAGTGTGTCGGTAATCATAGCGGCATTGCCGTGTAGTACATTGATAACGCCATCGGGTAAGCCTGCTTTTTTGAAGACTTCGACTATCATATTAGCGGAGAAGATTTGCGAAGTACTTGGTTTCCAAATTACCACATTACCCATTAAGGCAGCACTGGCGGGCAAATTGCCAGAAATAGCAGTAAAGTTGAAAGGAGTAACGGCATATACAAATCCTTCAAGTGGGCGGTATTCAACACGATTCCAAACTCCTTCAGAAGAGTTGGGTTGGTCGTTATAGATATTAGCCATAAATTCGACATTGAAGCGCAAGAAGTCGATAAGTTCGCAAGCTGAGTCGATTTCGGCTTGGTGTACAGTTTTTGATTGTGCAATCATAGTAGCAGCGTTCATTTTGGCGCGGTAAGGACCAGCGATAAGGTCAGCTGCTTTTAAAAAGATAGCGGCGCGTTCTTCCCACGCGAGAGCAGCCCATTTTTTGCGGGCTTCGAGGGCTACTGAAATAGCTTTTTCTACTTCAGCTTTATTGGCATTGTGGTAAATGCCTAAGCAGTGTTTGTGGTCGTGAGGAGGGTGCATTTCACCAGTGTTGCCAGTGCGCACTTCTTCACTACCGATGTAGAGGGGAGCATCTACTGGGGTGTTCCACAATTCTTTGTAAGCTTTGAGCACCGCTTCACGCTCGGGACTTCCGGGAGCATAGCTCTTTACAGGCTCATTAACAGCCTTAGGTACTTTAAAAAATCCTTTTCCCATTGTTATTTCGTGTTTTAAGTTGTTAATAATAAATTAGAAATTTTCGGCTAAGGTACGACAATTATTTGAACCAGCAAAATTTAGGAAGGAAATCATATAAAAAAACTTTGCCAAAGTTCAAAGTTTGTTGTGTTATGAACTTTGGCAAAGTATTGTTGTTTATTTTTTTTGTTTTTACAAGAAAGTACCACTACTTTCAGGAGAAAGATCAGAAGCTATAATGTCGTTTTGGTCTTTTTCGATTTCAGCTTTACTCACGCCAAATTCGCGCACTGCATCTTCTATTTGTTTATCTTCTGCTATGATATCGTGGTAAATGTGTATAGGGATTTTCACCTCCATAACTTTGTTAGCAGGAAGGGTACTATAAGTTAATTCAGCGGGTTTGGTAGTGAAATAGCCTAATACGATTTTCAAATCGAAATTTACATAAGCTCTTTTGATTTCAAAGAATCCTTTCAATCCTATTTGCTCTCTACGGAGTACTCCTTTAGGGGCGTTTGGATTTTTATCATAATTACCGCCTTTGATGTACAATTCTTCAGGATTGGTATCGCGGTATTTGTAATGTAAGGCTTCTGCTTGAGTAGGGATGGTAGTATTGCTAGCTACTGCTGTGAAATTATCGGCGATAAAGAAGAATTGATAGTGATTGGGAGCCTGACCAGTAGTCAACAGTGAGTTTATACGTTTACCCTCTTTATCATAGAAGATAAGTTCTATTCCAGAGAGTGATACTCCAGCTAGATCATTACTTCCTTCCCAACGGATGGCGGTAGGATTATCGCTTGCTGGGGTAATAACACCATTTTTGTTCTCAAAATAGAAACGTTGTACTGTTTTGAGGTATTTCACGGGGTAGTCGGGGTTGCCGTGGAAATAGCCGTGAGAATGCCCTTTGGTAAAACGCACTTCAAGTCGACTCCACTTAGCTACAAACTCTTCGGTAGTAGCTGTGGTTGTGGAAGTTGTGGTAACGATAGTAGTAGAAGATTGAGTAGTAGAAGGAGTTACTTTATTATCGTCTTTACTGCAAGAGACAGAAAGAAAAGTAACAAATATTGAGAGCAATGAGATTTTAAAAAGGTCGTATATATTTTTCATCGTTTTTTAATGTTAAAAAGGTTATTGTTTAATTTGTATAGGGAGTGTCATATCGGAGTCTAATTGAAAGGCACTAGAATACTCCACAACGTTGTAAGGGCGTTCTTCTTGGGTTTGAGGGTTGAGTTTATTAGCAATAAGGAAGTGTGCTAACTTGATACGCAACTTATAATCGCCCGCAGTAGCCTCGTCTTTGATGTGAAAGATGCCTTTTAGACCGATAGGGTCACGTAGTTCAGGGTGTTTTTTGTCCCAAGTACGGAAGCGCAATTTTACTCCTTGTGTGCCATAAGTACCATTTTCGGGATCGGTATCTTGATATTCATAACTTACAGCTTTGTTCATAGCGGTTACCATCGCATCTCTTCCGTCTTTATTTTCGGGGTAATTCCCTTGAAATAACTGAAAGAAATGTTGGTGGATAGGTGTCATTTCGGCGGTTACAAACTCGTGGTTCATACGCACATTGTTGTTGTAATATACAATTTCGAAATGGTATTCGTGTCCTACTTGCCATTGTATAGGGCTACTGATGTCGTATACAACTCCTTTAGGTGATTTGTTTGCGGTGCGCTCTTGTACTTCCTTAGTGCCTATGTCGGTGATGATAAACTGCACTTTGTCGGGCATATCGTGACCTCTGTCTTTGGTTTCATCAGTAGCAGCTTTAGGTTGGGTGTTGTCTTTACTACAACTACTGAATGTAAAAGCTACTAAAACTATTAAGCTGGTAGCTTTTAATAAATATGATATTCTTTTCATTTTTGATGTTTTTATTAGAAATTATAATTTAATCTTACGAATACATTTCTACCCAAATCGTGAGCATAATATCTAAAACGATTGGTGTATTCTTTGTATTCGGTGTTTAAAAGGTTTTCGGCGGAGACTCTTATTCCTAAGGTCTGTTGGTCGCCAATTTTTAAGGTAGTGCCTATATTAGCTTCAAAAAGGTGATAGGCATCGGGGGTGGTGGAAACTAACTCCTGAGAAGGTTCAAAGCGGGTTTGTTTGGCTACAAAGGTATGCCCTATACCCACGGTAAAGTTTCTTAGCAACCGTCCATTGCGGTCTACGTTCCATTTTAACTGCTGACTCACACGCGGAGCAGGTATAAAAGGAAAATAACGCTTGGTTTGCATCTCGTTGGCAAAGACTACAGAACTTTTTAGCTCATAACTTAGTTCGTGGTCGCTTAGGCGATGCCATTTTATCAGTGGCAATCTTGCCTCAAGGTCTACCCCCCTAAAGAAAGCATCCGCTTGAGTATACTGAAAGATAGGGTATACGCCCGAAAATAGAGTGCGTACTTCGCCTGTAGGGTAATCGTAGATATAGTTTTTTATCCATTGCAGGTACATATCTACATTGAGCGATAACTTGGGGTGCTTGTAAGCAAAGCTGGTAAGCCACTTGATACCCGTTTCGGACTGCAACGTCTCATCACCCAAGTCATAAGTGCCCGCTCCGTGGTGTAGCCCGCTGCTATACAGCTCGTTTACGTGAGGGGCACGCCACGCTACTCCTACATTGGTGCTAAGGTCTATCCATCTATGGCAACGGTATAACATCCCTGCACTATAAGTGATATTGTGAAACTGATGTTCACCTCCATAACGTTGTGAGTACATATCATAGCCATCGGCATTGAGGTATTTGTAGTCTTACCTAAGTCCTACCTCAGCAAGCCACTTTTGGTAATCATAACGTTGTATACCAAAAGCACCATAGCTAAGCGAGGCAAAGTTAGGGATTACAGGTACTACCCCTGTGCCCGGTTGGTTGTAGTTATCCTGCTTGCCGAAACTACCACCTATCATTGTTTGCCAACGCTCATAGCTGTGCTCCCAATCAATATCGAAGGTGTGAGTAGTGAGCTCCATATTGAGGGCAGGGATGCGCGTTCTATCCATTCGGCGGAGGCTGAACTCTTGGCGTATATCTTTCTGGAAAGCGTATTGCGCAGTGAGTTTGCCACCAAAAGGCAAATAGTAAAACGCCTTAGCTTTTAACAAGTGATGCACAACCTTTTGTTTAGGCGCGTTGATAGTGTACGAAAACGGATAGGTAGTGAGAGGTCTACCGATTTCAAACCTACCCAATAAGTCGTCTAAATTACCAATATGCGACCCGTAGAACACACTACTTTCATTCTCATAACGGCTATAAAACAGCTCGGCAGTACCTTGTTTTTTTTGTACGCCTGTAGCTACCGAAAAGTCAGCCTCACGAGCAGCCGTATTGTTCAGCAAATAGTTGGCGGTACTGAGGTCGCCAGAGCGTTTTAGCGTACCTTGTACGCGCCACGCCCACGAATGAAGATTAGGTACAGAACCTTCTACACTTGCTGTTAAGGCTGTTTTTCTACCGTTGGAAGCGAAAGAGGGAAGTAATCTGCCGTGCACGCCATCTCCATAGGGTAGCTTTTTAGGAGCTATGAGAATTACCCCCCCCAGTGCATCGGATCCGTAGCGCACGGCATCCGCGCCTTTTACCACGGTTATCTGGTCAGCTACCATAGGGTCTATTTCAGGAGCGTGGTCGGCACCCCATTGTTGTCCTTCTTGGCGTACCTCGTTGTTGAGTATCAAGATACGATTGCTGTGCAAGCCGTGAATGACAGGCTTGGCAATGGTAGCTCCCGTTTGTATCATTGAGATACCTGCTACTTGAGTAAGTATTTTAGTCAGTTCATCTCCTGAATACTTTAGAAAGCCTTCTTTACCGATTGACCGAACGATAGGATAGAGCTTACAACCTATTACACTTTTAATAGGAGTTTCATAACCCACTACCGTTACGGCATCTAACTGACTAACAGTTTCTTTCATCACCACTTTATAAGGTTGTGCAATAGGTATACTGATAGTTGCTTCGTAATCGTGATAGCCGAGATAGGTAATTTTGATAGGGTAAGTTCCTTTAGGTGTTTTCTCAATAGTTACTTTCCCATTGCTATCGGTGAGGTAGTGTTTGCCCATAAAGTGCACCACTGCCCCTACCAAAGGCAATTGGTGTGTATCTTCTACTTGCAGTTGTAATTGGCTTTGTCCAAAAGAAGAAAGCGCACACAAGAGTAGCAGAAGAGATAATATCTTTTGCATAAGAATTTAATTTGAAAATTAGCAAATTTGCCGATTTGTCAATTTGCTAATTGGCAAATTGACTCATTGATAAATTAGCAGGAGGAGCCCGTGAAGGAATGCTAAAGGCAGTTTGAGAGATGCCTTTTTCAATGAAGAAAAATACAGTTGAAATAGTTTGCTCCCACAAGTGGTAAGTAAAAAAAGAAGGAGCAAAGAATTGGTGAAGTTGTAAAAAGATACAATCAAAATGAGTGTCGGTAGCGGAGAAGTGTGCTTGGTGATGGCACTCATCGCCTGTGGCTATAGCGCATAACTCTTCCTTAGTGTGGTGATTATGAAAGAATTCGCCCACTGGAAAAGCAACTTTCAGCATACATAAAAGTAGCAGAAAGGCGAAGATGCGCGTATGTAACGATTGTCTTTTTATCATTTTCAATTTGCAAAATTAGTAAATACTTATGAAACAGCAAAGAATTATAGGGTAGTTTTTATTTGAAAAAATTGCTAAATTACTAATTTATCTATACTTTTGCCCCCTGATTTATGACAATACAGAAACTCATATCTTTCATTTATTCTACCAAGCTGATGGCAATTCTCTTCATTGCTTTTGCTATAGCTATGGCAGTAGGAACTTTTGTAGAAAACGACTGCGCTACCGATACCGCCCGCATTTGGGTGTATAACACTTGGTGGTTTGAGGCGATAATGGGGCTTTTTGTGGTAAATTTTATAGGGAATATCTCTCGCTATCGATTGCTCAAAAGAGAGAATTGGGCAGTGCTGGTGTTACACCTTTCGTGGGTGTTTATCATCGTAGGGGCTGGAGTTACGCGTTATTTTGGTGATGAAGGTATGATTTCTCTACGCGAAGGAGAAACTACAAATACTTACCTTTCCGATCGCACTTATATCACTGTAATGGTAGATGGCACTTATCAAGGAGCTCTCTTGCGCAAAAAGAAACAAAAAGAGGTGCTTTTTTCTTCATATACCTCTAATCATTATCAGTGGTCGTCTGACTTTAAAGGCAAACCTTTTAGTATTACGTATAAATCGTTTAAACCCATAGGCAAGGAGATGAATGTCCTAGTATTGGAAGTTGTTTCAGGCAATCAGCGCAAAGAAGTAACGGTGATGGGCAAACGCGGTGTGCAACACCCTCCTACTACTATAGATTTGAACGGCTTGCAGTTTCACCTAAGTTATGGAGCACGTGAAGAGAAGTTGCCTTTCAGTCTTACTCTAAACGATTTTATAGCCGAAAAATACCCTGGTACCGAGAATAGTTATGCTTCCTTTAAAAGTAAAGTAACCGTGAGTGGGGGAGGGAAGACTTTTCCTTATGATATTGAGATGAACCATATTCTCAATTATCAAGGTTATCGTTTATTCCAATCTTCTTTTCACCCCGATGAACAAGGTACTATACTATCGGTAAACCACGACTTTTGGGGTACCCTCATCACTTACGTAGGTTATATACTGCTCTTCGGCAGTCTGCTGGCATTTATGTTTGTAGGCAAATCCCGATTCAGGAAACTCAATCAGCAACTCAAAGACCTACAAGCTAAAAGAATTGCAATAGTTTTGGCATTATGTTTTGGCTCTTTGGCTACTGCCCAAACTCCTATGGTAGTACCCAACAAAGCGCACGCTGAAAAATTTGGTGCAATGCTCATTCAAGATGATGGGCGCTTTAAGCCTGTGAATACCTTCTCTTCAGAACTCTTACGAAAACTTAGCAAACACGATACTTATAAAGGTTTAACTTCCGATCAAGTTTTGCTTTCTATGCTCCTCAGTCCGCAAGCGTGGTATGAGTCGGACATTATCTATGTGAAAAAAGCTAATGACAGTTTACATCACTTTTTGGGAGTCCCCAAAGGAACCAAATGGGTGAAGCCCAAAGATTTTTTTGATGCAAATGGACAGTACAAGCTCACCCCTTTATTAAAAGATATTTACAATACAAATACTCCTAACCAATTTCAAAAAGATTTTAAGGAAGTAGACCAACGTATTGGGTTGCTTAACAGAGCATTACAAGGCGATATCTTTAAGGTCTTCCCTGTGCCTAATGACCCTAATCATAAGTGGATTTCGCACTTAGATTACGTAAACGACACCCTCCAAATCACCGACCCACTGTACAAACAATTTGTAAAAAACGCATTACCAGCTTACCTTATTTTGCTACAACAAGCCACTGAAACAGGCGATTATAGCAAAGCTGATAAGGTGCTCAACAATATCAAACTACAACAAGAGTTTTACTCGGCTGAGGTATTGCCCTCACCTGCCAAAATACAAACCGAATTATGGTACAATCGCATCAACATTTTTGAACAACTCTTTCAAGCGTATTTGTATCTTGGTACAGTGTTATTTATAGTATTACTATGGCATATTTTTATACCAAAACAAATTTTTAGAAGACTTACCCAAATAGGTATAGCCTTGTTGTGGCTCTGTTTTATCCTGCATACTGTAGGACTTGTTGTACGTTGGTATCTTTCAGGTCACGCACCTTTTAGCGATGCTTATGAGAGTATGATATATGTAGGATGGTCGGCTATTGGGGTAGGATTTTTCTTTTCGCGACGTTCCCCTCTTACGGTTGCAGCTACGGCTTTTGTAACCGCTATGATACTGATGATAGCCCACTGGAATTGGATGGATCCTGCTATTGGTACCCTCCAACCCGTGCTCAATAGCTATTGGCTGATGCTACACGTTGCTGTGATTGTAGGTAGTTATGGACCTTTTGCTTTAGGAATGCTCTTAGGTGTTATCAACCTCCTACTGATGATAGTCACTACTCGCAAGAACGCTTATAAAATCAACCTCATACAACAAGAACTAACTATCGTAAACGAATTAGCTCTTACAGTCGGGCTCGTGATGCTTACCATAGGCAACTTTTTGGGCGGTATGTGGGCAAACGAAAGCTGGGGACGTTATTGGGCGTGGGATCCCAAAGAAACTTGGGCATTGATTAGCATTATGATTTACGCCTTGGTGATACACCTGCGCTTGATACCCTATTGGCGCGGACGATGGGCGTTCAACTTTATGAGTATCATTGCCTTTGGCAGTATCCTAATGACTTATTTTGGCGTGAATTTTTACCTTACAGGTATGCACAGCTATGCCACTGGTGACAAAATTATCACCCCTACCTTCATCTATTATGTTGTGGGTATAGTACTGTTGTTAGGACTGGTATCGTATTTGAGAGTGAGAAATGCATCACAAGTTTTGCCGAACTCTAATACTAATTCCTAATTTCTAACCCCTAAATTGTTAATTATTATATTGTAAATTGTAAATTGTTAATTGAATGAAGTCTTATATCAACGGAATAGCCTGCATATCGGCTCAACCTACTTTCTTAACTCCTCATTTCCTCGATGAAGCCATAAAGGTTACTCCAGAGGAAGTGTGTTACGCTCAAGAACCTTCTTATAAAGAATATATTGCCCCTAATGCTAGTCGTCGTATGGCTAAAGGTGTAAAAATGGGTATAGCTACAGCTACTGAAGCTCTTAAAGAAGCACATATCACTACCCCCGATGCTATTTTGGTGGGTACAGGTATGGGGTGCTTGCAAGATTCTGAAAAATTCCTTACAGCGCTTATCAACGATAATGAAGAACACCTTACTCCCACGGCTTTTATACAATCTACCCACAATACTGTTGCAGGGCAAATAGCTCTTTTGTTGCAGTGCAAAGGAGAAAACTTTACCTATGTAAATGGGGCTGTATCATTTGAATCAGCTTTGTTAGATGCTAAAATGCAAATGGAACAAGACACTATCAATACGGCTTTGGTAGGAGGTGTAGATGAACACAGTCCACACACTTTGTATTTATATGATTTAGTAGGGCTTGACCAAAAAGGAGAAGGCGCAAGTTTCTTTGCTTTATCTACAGAGGCTACCCCCAATACCTATGGAGAACTTGTAGATGTAGCTTTGTACAATGAACTCACCCCCGATCAACAACAAACAGCCCTTAACGACTTTCTTTCTCGCCACCATCTTACTCTCTCTAATATAGATTTGATACTTACTGGCGAAGTTGAAAACCGTTCTTGGCAACGCCCTACCTTGCATTATAAAACCCTGAGTAGTGAGTATTACACAGCTTCAGCTTTCGGATTTTGGTTGGCTTGCCAAGTACTACAAAAGCAAACCCTTCCTGCCATTTGCGAACTCACTCTCTCCACCCCTATACAATATATTTTATTAGTAAATTCGTATAGAGGCAAAGATTTTAGTTTTGTATTGTTGAAGAAATAAAAAAAGAGCAACACTTACAATAAGTAGGTGTTGCAGTTTCTGTTTCTATTATTGATGAAAATTAAGGCATAGCTTTTAGTTTAGTACCTTTTACTACTTGTTGTTGGGTATTAGGGTCATATCCTGTTATATCAGTAATATATTTCCATTGAGCATTATTCTTATAAGCGTTTAAACTACTTGCAGGAACATACACATTTTTCAACTGAAAATCTATCTTTCCTAAAGAAGGATTATTGCCACCTCTTGCATTATAAAGTATGGGAGGAGTAGTTGCTTCTATATAAATATTCTTAATATTTGTATTTTCAAAAACATAACGACCAAGTGAAGTAATATTCTTAGGTAAACGAATTTCTTCTATACCACAATCTTCAAATGCTGAATGCCCTATAGTAGTTATTTTTTCAGTAAGTTTAATCGATGATAAATCTCCACAACCATAAAAGGCACTATTCCCTATTTTAGTAACAGTAGCCAATTCAGGGATAGCCGTCATATCAATACTTGTAGAATTTTTATTTCTCCATTGCAAGAGTGTTGTGCCATCGTCACTTACTAAAAAATCTGCTTTTTGTGTAGTACCACTGCCGCTGCCTATCAAGCTAATTCCTGTGCCCCAACCACTTTCTGTTTTAGGTCCGTAAAGATGTTTGTTTTGAGTGTCAATGTACCAATCTCCTATTTTTCCTTGTGAAGTAGTAGGAGCTGTAATTCCAGATAGAATAGTTGCTCCACCTTTTCCCTTTTCACCTTGAGCTCCTTTTAGACCTATGGCATTTCCCCATCCTTCAGTTGTTTTAGGACCGTAGAGTTCCATTGTAGTTTTGTTTAGATAATAGTCTCCTACAGCTCCTAATGAAGTCGTTGGTACATCATTACCTGAAAGAATTTGACTGCCTTTTTGAACTTCTACACGTTCAATTACTTTTTCGGTTTCTTTTCCGCAATTGCTAATAGTTATTGCAACCAACACAGCTACTGCCATTAAAATTACTTTTCTCATTTGTTAAATAAAAAATTTAGTTTATTATTCCTACTCTCTTACAGGCTTTTCGGTTTCCGCCTTTATCATTCATATAAACGCATAAAAAAACGTGAAACATTCCTTATTGCTCAACTTCAGAAGCCCGACCAAAGGCTTATACCAAAAGCAAAAGGAATGCCCACGCTTATAACGCAGGCATTTCCACTTCACTTTCCTTGGTATAAAAAATATGGTCGTATTTTCTGAAGTTAGGAAATTGTAAAGCGAAACGCTAATTTATGTCTTTATGTAATTGTTATTCTGTTTTCTTTCTACTACTTATGCCGTTTCAGCTACTCGTATAGTTTCTAATCGCTTAGAAATATCCTTAATAGTATTATGTGTTCTTTCCATATCCGATAAGAAAAAATGGTATATAAATGAACGCTCTTCAGTAGTAGTATAAGTGTTTTTTAATTCTAATAACTTACTGTCAAACAAAGCACTGCCCGAAAATTGCATTAATGCTTGTAAATCTTTTTTGAGTGTTTCCATTTTAGATATTTTTTAGATTAGTATTCATTATTTTGTAACTCACTGCGTTTTTCTATCAATTTGTATAAGTCATCAAGCATAATGTTGATTTGAATTTCTATTTTCTCAGGAGCTTCGTCAAAAACTTTGGTAAATTTCAGATAATCAGACATCTTTTGTTTTAAACGTTGTATCTCATTATCTATTTCTTCTAATTCATCTTTCATAATTTTAGAGTAATAGTTTAGGTAAGTGTTTTATGCTGTTAATAATGTTTTTAAATTCGCGACAAATGTACAACTTATTTTCAAACGAAGAAAATTTTACATCGAAAAAAGTAAAAATAAAATTCCCTTAATAAAAGCTAAATTCCTACGCTTAGAGAAAAAAATAACTCAAATATTTGTAAGGAAGTAAAATGTATGTTACTTTTGCCATACTAAAACAACTTTTATTGTAGAAAAACTAAAGTATTCACTATTTAAACCATTGAATAAACACTTTTACACCTCTGTTATTTTTGTAATTGCCATAGGAACTTGCCCCCTATGGCAAGCCCCCCTATATGTCTATATTCTATTAGTAATTCTATTTTTAGGCATTACCTCTTGGGGCGTATTCGATATCCGCCTCTCTTATTTTGTTAAAACACAATACTTCTTAAAGGGGCGTCCAGCAAAAACAATAGCACTAACTTTTGATGATGGTCCCTCAGAACTCACACCACAATTCTTAGACCTTTTGGAGCAATACAACGCCAAAGCAGTCTTTTTTTGTGTAGGTGAACAAATACAAAAGTATCCAGAGGTCGTCAAACGTATGCAAGCTGAAGGTCATTTAGTGGCAAACCATACTTTTACACATCAGCCTAAAAATATTCTGCACGCAAAAGCCCTTGCCAACGAAATTCGCCATACCGATGAAGTATTGGCGCACTTGGATATTGTCACCCCATATTTCCGACCTCCATACGGAATCACCTCACCACCCGTTGCTAGAGCAATTCGGGCAACAGCTAAAAAAGCTATAGGCTGGGATGTACGCTCATTAGATACTATAATACTCAATGAAGATAAGCTTTTTCATCGCATTGTGCGCAAACTTACCAATGGCAATATCATATTAATGCACGACCGTCTGCCCCATACCCTTACCGTTTTGGAACGCTTATTGCAGTACCTCAAAGAAAATAACTATACAATTACAAACAATTTAGAATGAAAAAACTCTTAATATTTCTTATTTGTGTTGCACCTTTAACAATCAGTGCCCAAGCCCTTACTGAAGCCCAAATACGCGACTTCAAAACGCAAACTATTGCTAAAAACAAGTCAATCCAAACAATGCAAGCCGATTTTACTCAGAAAAAACACTTGGATTTTATGAGTAAGGACATTGAGACTTTTGGAAAAATGGCATTCGCTAAACCCGATAAACTGAATTGGCAATACACTAAACCTTACCAGTATCGCATTATTTTTCAGAAAGATAAAATCACGGTGAACGATGCAGGTAATGTCTCACAGATAAAAGCCGATAATAAGGTCTTCAAAAAAATAAACAACTTGATAGTGAGTTCTATCAGTGGTGATATGTTCAACGAGAAAGAATTTGCAATGACCTTTGCTAAATCGGGCAAAAGTACATTGGTAAAACTATTGCCTAAGGATAAGACTCTCTTAAAATATGTGAGTGAAATTCATCTTTATTTCGATGTTGATAGTGTCGTGGAACGTGTAAAACTCATTGAACCTTCTAAAGACTATACCGAAATCCTATTCAGCAATAAAAAACTAAATACAAAAATTGATGAAGCAAATTTTAAAATGTAGTCTGTTTGCTATATGGCTCGGTAGTTGCTCACCTTCTTATAACCTCCCTGCTGAATACCAATCAATGGCTACAACGCCAACAACGATAGCCAATCCCCACATAAGAGTAGGGGAGGAGTATCTCTATCGAGCTACTATTACTGCTTATGGTCACACTTTTAGCGGACTCTTAGCAGCTAAAATTACCGCAGACAATACGTGGCGAGTAGCCCTCACTACCGACTTTGGCAACACGCTTTTCGATTTTGAAAACCAAAACGGAAAGATAAAAACCAACTATATAACTCCTGATCTCAATAGAAAAATCATTATTCGTACCTTCAATACCGACTTTAATCACCTACTGAAAACCCATTGGCAGGTTACCCAAAAATACATAAATAACACTATAGTGGTGGAACAAAGCAAAGATGGGAATGATACAGTTTATCTGTTTACCTCAGAAGATACACTCCAAAAGCAACTCAATATACAAGGTAAAAGGTTGTATACTACCTTTATATACAATCCTAACAACATAACCATAGAGCACCACACCCTTACCATTAAAATAGTTTTAGAACCCCTTGTTAATTCTTAATTGTCAATTGTTAAAGATGTTAAAAGATTTTTATACCCTCAATAACTTAGAAAAACAAGATGCAGAAAATTACCTCTGTACCCTTACCCTAAATCCTCAACACCCTATTTTCGAAGGGCATTTTCCTAACAACCCTATCACACCAGGGGTGTGTATGATGCAAATCATCAAAAACCTCACCGAGGAAATTACAGAACATAAACTCTTCTTAGTCAAAACAACTAATGTAAAGTTTATGGCACTTATCAACCCTATAACTCATCCTATGTTGCAACTTACGCTCGCTATTCAACATAAAGAGGCCGATATACAAGTGAAAAATACTACCTCTTTTGATGAAACAGTAGCATTAAAACTTACGAATTTATACAAAATACTATCTTAAGAAGTTCGTTTCTTTACTCATTGTGTAAAATGAAAAAAAATAGTTAAAAAAATTGCGCTATGTAAAATAAAATAACTACTTTTGCAATCATTTTAAAAAAAGCATTACAAATAAATAACACTAAAACAGCAATATTAATAGTGGAAAAGGAACGAAAAAAATTTACAGAGAAGAGTTACGAGAAGTTGAAAAATGCAATTCAAGAGATTGTGAATGAGGAGGATAAAAAAGATGTATACGCACTGTCTTTTTGCTACACCTGTGACGACGACGATTTGCGATTCCCTAAAATTACACTGAGCTATAACACCCTTTCAAATGTAAAAGAAGAAAGCTACAATGCTGCCTCTAAAGAAGAAGCCAAGTGGAATTTTGATTATTGGTTACAAACTGAAATGGAAACTATAGGAGGTAAAAAAGATAAACTGCTTAAACAATGGTTTGCCAAAACCCCTCACTTTTACACCGATGAAGAAAATGATCGTGCTATTGAAGAAGACGAGGATTTGTACGATAAACTCCTCAAAAAAGGAGATAGATTTTGCAAAGAATTTATAAAAGAAGTGATCGCCCTCGCCAAACAATTGTTAGATGAAGGTGAAATAGAGAAAATATTCGGTCGTAATATTCCTATTATTATTCATCAGCAAGATTTTGAAGAAACTCCAATTCTTTGGACTAAAAAAGCCAATCCCGCCAAACTCATTAAAGAGTTTTTAGAATACTGGGATGGTGATGACGAAGAATAAAAACAATCTACACTTTGCCAAAGATATGAATAATCCCAAAAGTTCGTCTCTTTGGCTATTTTTTTATATTTATTCCTAATTTTTAGTGATATGCAAATACTATTTATTTTATTATCTCTTTTTTCTACAACCCTTTGCGCACAAGCAGCTTTCAATGCACCTGAAGTAGATGCTATCGCTTATGATGATAGTGGTAATTATACATTCTTCCAGAAATTAAGAAATGGAAACTATAGGGCTTTAGATTTAGATTTTGATGTTAAATACCCCATAAAAGATAATTTCTTTAATTTTTTATCTCCTTATTGGAGGAAAGATGATGATGAGTATTCTGAAGAAGAGATTTTAGAAGACAATACTGAAATAATATTTACTAAAGATATAAGTAAAACTTCATTTCAGGATTTTGTAGGAAAAACGTATTTGTGTGATACAATAATATCCTCTGAAGAGAGAGAAGAGGGACATATTATTTGTGAAATGGTAAATAATCATACCGCAGTGTTGGCACGTATAGCTAATAAGATACCCACTTATGGTTTTGGTCATTATATTATTGATAATCATAAAGATACACCTCGTTGGCTTACTTTTGATACAGAGCAATATGCTATTTTGGTGCTAAAACTAAAAGATAGTAAACAAATATATCTGTTTATTAAGGAGAATGGAGATTTGGAGAAAGTATTTATTCCTATGGGAGATAAAATAGTTTTGATAGATGAAGCTAAGTACACTTTTAGAAAAATCACATCAGAAATATATAATCTAAAAAATTATCGTTATAGTACTCGTGATTTTGATGATTATTTTGAAGTATTTCCTAAGGGTAAGAAATATGAAATTATAGACATTTTTAAGAATAAAGCTCTTTTGGGAACCTATGACACTATTATTAGGAATGATACTTTTATCATTACTAAAAATAAAGAAGAGGTAAATATTTATAACCAATTCTTTCAAAAACTGAATTGTGGAAAGATAAAAAACGCTCATTTAATTAATTTAGCAGTTGAGGTAGAGAATGAGCAAGGAGTAAAATATTACGATAGCACAGGGAAGAGTATACCTAAATCAGCATTGAGAGAATTTAGCTGTGGTACGAGATAGTTGTACTCCTTTATAAATAACTTATATCTAAGAAGCTATTTTTAAAATTTCTACTAATAAAAATTATTTTTTATTCTCAACCCTCCCACCTTCAGTCTTCATTTTCCGGCTAGTCCCCCTTCGGGGTTGTCGGCAACTTGCCGAGTAAGTGAGTCGGGGGTTATCCCATCCCTCCCACAACTCCCACAACTCCCACCGCTCTCACCGCTCCCACCGCTCCCACCGTTCCCACCGCTCCCACAGCTCTCACTACTCCCGCAGCTCTCACCACTCCCACAACTCCCATCACTCACATCCCCCGAAAAAACTCTCACCCCTCTCAGTCCCTCCAAGTTTCTCCTAGTCCCTCCGAGTTTCTCTCCCACCGCTCCCACCCCATCCCC
>NZ_KB291355.1:5335-5561 GCF_000318295.1 Capnocytophaga sp. oral taxon 326 str. F0382 | reverse complement strand
AGTCAATGTTTCTATACACAGGAAAAACAGAAACGCTTTACCTTAAAAACAAAGCTAAAACCTACAAAATAGAGTTTTTAGGAACTCTCGGTAAATGTTGTTCTGGACAGATTCAAGAAATACGTATCGACGGCGTAAAAAACAACGATTTCATCTTAGTGAAATAACCTTAGAGGCTGTCCAAAAAGTCCTAAAATCGCTTTTGCATCATAAACTTTGTCAAAGT
>NZ_KB291355.1:0-5315 GCF_000318295.1 Capnocytophaga sp. oral taxon 326 str. F0382 | reverse complement strand
AAACGCCCTCTCAAGAAAAACTTTTAGGACAGCCCCATAAAAATAACTACTATGAAAAAAGTGATTTACTACATAACTTTTCTACTTTTATTTACTAATTGTAAAGATAATACCGAAAGATGTATGAATGAGCCTACTTCTTTAGCTATTATAGTTATGAATAATAAAATGGATAGAAAGGAGTTGGTATACAGTTTTCGGAATGCAACAGAAGAAGCTACTTTATATAAAAGAGTAGATAATAAAAGAGTAGACATAAGTAAATGCCACGTTGCTAACGGAAATATAGTCATTGCAAGTGCAGGAAGGGCTCTAAAAAACTTCTACACAACAAACGTAGAAACTTTTTATTTAGAGTACAATAGCAAGGTAGACACTTTGCAAATAAAAGGAATCTATTATGACGATTCAGGTTGTGGAGATAATGCTTATTTATCAGAGCTGTATTTCAACCATAAAAAAATAGAGCTCAATCTCATTAGTGATCATACCTATCTAATAGATAATACAAAATAATTAAACCTATTCCCTATGAAAAAAATCTTATTATTTTCTCTCTTTGCTATTCTATTGAGTTGTAAGGATAGTGAAATATGTTCGCCACCACCTCCTACTTTTAGTATGTGGGTAAACAAAAACTCTGAGGTTCATAGGGAATTTATCAACGAAAGAGGAAATATCGACTCTACTCATATTGCCTTATACAAACAAGTAGGTAATACAAAAAAAGAGTATCCAATAGGATTTCTTTATGAAACAGACCCTCGAGGAAACACCTATTTGCATATAGGAACTCAGCTTTGGTTTGAGAACGATGTGTATACAGGTAAAACTGAAACGCTCTACCTTCAAAATGCTACCAAAACTTATAAGATAGAAGTAAATGGTTATATGGAAAACGATAAGTGTGGAGAGTATGCTGTAACCAATGAAATCCGTGTAGACGGTGTAAAAGTAGAAAATCATTATTTAGCAAAATAACCTTTATCCTTTATGAAAAATCTCTTATTCTTTATGCTATTGTTTTTTGCATTGCAAATAAGCGCTCAAGAAGCCTACAACAAAGGCAATGTATTTATTGATGTACAAACAGGTGCTTCGTTTATAGGAGGTATTATAGGCGGAGGTGTACACTGTGGAGTGACGCCTCGTATCTCGGTAGGCGCTAATCTTTCTAATCAGAGTTTTAACCTCAATAGTAAGTACGAAACCGCTTATGTGCCTGAGCTCAGCGCCGATTTGCATTTTGATCATCGCATTACTACCGATTGGTATAGCGGTCTCTCTGTAGGCTACTGCTTTTGGCAAAGCAACACGCCTGATAGTTATAGTTCTGGAGGTTGTGAGACCTCTTCCTCCCCTATCCCCGAAAAATTCAGAAGAGAACACCCCGATAATCTCGCGTTGTGGAACGTTCACTTGGGCTTCCGTTACTTCTTCTTCAAAAATATAGGTCTCAACGGACAAGTAGCTTTTGGCAATGTACTATCATTCAAAGTTGGTGTAAGTGTAAAAATCTAACCCCCTATCTGTAGAAGTAGTACAAAGGAAAGTTTTGCTTAAGTAGTTTAGAAAGTGACTCTATTTGCTACCTTTTCTTGTAAATAGTAACAATATCATCTTTTTCGTTTTAGGATTCTGCATATAACTTAACGTGAGTTCGACGTAAGTGATTATTTAACAATCAATAAAATATTTTTAATCTCCCACAAAGCCAGCGAGGGCTCACAGCTGGGTATGTGAAACACGAATTTTCACCTGACGGTGAATAATTTTGTGAATATATTACGTTACAAAGCTGTAAGTCAATATTCTGTTATATCGAATTAACGTTGTTTATAGGGTTCTTCATTAGCGTTCTATGAGTTTTTGTGTTGTATTACTCAGTAAGTTTTTGCGATTTAACAACGCAGCTGATACATTAGCCATTATATCCAACAATATATAATGTCATTTTTTTTCATTTGTCTTCTCATATAAGGAGAGACTTTATGTCTTTCAATACCAAATTTCTTTAAATGCTGAATAGGCTTTATACTATTTATTTTTTCTATTGGATTACCAAATAACTCAAGAACTTTTAAATTGTGCATTTGTTCTAATCCTTCAAGACTCTCTATTTCACTTTCTTGCAAATCTAAAATTTCATACGTTGTGTTTTTGAATTAGCTTACTGATGAAAAAGTAAGACTATTCAAATGCATTTTCTCCCATTCATTTTTTATTGCTTCTGAAACAAAAATACTTTTTTCACTATCTACACATATCCAATCTTTGGTAAGTGTTGCTATTTTCTGAGAATCAAAGACGGTATCAAGAAAAACATAACTTTTCTTTGTTTCATCTCTTATCTTAAAGTATGATTTCTCCCAATCAATACATTCTTCTGTTTGTAGGAAGTTGATAATCTTATAATTGTGTTTTACCTCTTCATCATTAGCATTAAATAGCCTAAAGGACAACAATTGTATTTCCTTACTTATTTTAGAATTTTGTAAAATAACATCTTGGAATCTTTCACTTGCCAAATAAATCCCAAAATAAGGAGTCATAATATCTTGATCAAAGAATAATTTTTCTTCTCCATACAGCTTAAAATTGAGGTAATCAAAGGATTCATCTAACTGCATTCCATAATTGATTAACCAACGATTATCATTAAGGTCAATCATTTCCAACATAAAATTTTCTTCTGTAATATGTTTGCTGTAACTTTTTATTGTATAATAATTCATAAAACTAATTTTTACATTTTATCTTACCACTCATAATCCCTTCTCTAAGCTCATTCCTTTATACTCTATAACCCAAACATATCCGCATAGAAGTTGGGGTTGTTGCCTGCAAGACCTATGGAGTCTTGAGAGATATATAAACCAGTTTCGGGTGAGTAGTACTATGGTTTTAACAATACATTTGAGATGTTACCATTACCTTTCTATTTTATTAAATTCTTGATAATCTTTATAGAATGTATTTATTTTTTCAGATTCATCTGTAAATAAATCATTATAAATATTTCTCCAATTATCTCTTATTTTTAAATCATATTTAATATATAACCATTCGTCAAAAAATAAGAATTTTTCTTCTACATTTTTTCCTGAAGTATTTTTATGAAAAAGAAAACCAATTATAAAAAAATACAAATTATCGAATTTTTCTTCTTCTCCAAAAAACATAATACTTTTAGCTTTTAAAAGTTCTATTAACTCAGATAAGCTATAATCAATGTATTCCCGTTTTGTATAACTTGTTATTTTCACCATTCTAAAATATTAATATATTGTGTTTTATACTTATTGTTAAAATGAAAATCTATATCATCCAACCAATCATCCAATTTTACTCCTTTTGTTTCTAAATTATCAAAAACTATACTATCAATTTCGATTGCTTCATGAAACTTATTTTTACCTATAATTCCATTCTTTTTTGATATTATATTAGGGGCTATTACATTTTGAATTTGAATATGCTTACCTGTTATTCCAGCTTCTTTCATCAAACTTTTCAATTTTTCTGCAAAATCCTTACATTTGAATATTGCTTTATCTTCATCAGGTATTTTATCTACTAATTCTCTAACTTTCTCTATAGTGTTACAATCCAACCCAAAGACATCCACTTGTATATTGCTATCAAACACATACGCATAGAAGTTAGGGTTGTTGCCAGCAAGACCTATGGGGTCTTGAGAGATATATAGACCAGTTTCGGGTGAGGTACTATGGTTTTAGCAACACAGCTAAAATATTAGTCAATTTCTAAAACCTCTATTTCTCCTAAAATTATTCTTGTATCTTCACTAAAATACAAAATTTCTCCTACTTGTAATTCTAAATAATCGTGAAAAAAAACTATTTTTACAATAGATTTTTCGCCAGGGGATAAATAATTTCTATCCTTTAGATGTATTTCCCCTGAATAATTTTTTCCATTTATGCTAAACAAAGGACGATAACCGTTTGAAAAAGGGGTTTTGCGCCCTTCTTTATATAAGAAAAGGTTAGCATTAATTCTCATATACATTTCATTTTAAGTTTATTTAAATCTGTGTTTGGTATTTCAAGCCCCTGCTAGTGTGCTTCTTATAGCGAGTGCCTATATTATTAATCTACATTAAAGAGGCTATCATAACCATCTATTGCTTTATTTAATACTTTCAGTTTGTCATAGCCTATTTTCTTTATCCCTGACAATTTTAATTCTTTATATTTTAACTCATCTATAATAATCCCATAAAGAGTGCTAGGAAATAAGGGCAAATTTGAAATATCATTTTTTAGAATATACCAATTATTCAAAGGAAGTGGAAAATACATTACCCTACCACATTGCTCACATCTTTTGCAGGAGGATTCCTTTCCTCCTCTTATAGGAACTACTTTTTTAGGAACCATTGAAATATAGTCTTCAGATTTCTTTTTATTTACATCATATACATCCCCTATAAAAAACATTTTTTCTATATTATTTATTTCTAATATAGACATAAGGTCTTTTCGTAACATTTGAATATTCACTCCTATAACAGCAGTAAGTGGAGCAAAGTTTTTTCTAAACTTTTCACTAAGATATATATCAATAGGTGAGGAGGATATAACATTCCCACAAGAACAGATTATTTCTTTATTTTTTAGATTTTCAATCCAATTGTTATCTGCTTCTGGAATATTTTGAGAAGGATCACTTATTAAGTAAAATATCTTTTCCATTATTCATAAATTTTAAAACTTCCTCGATAGTGTGAGCGTTTCGCCCTACTGCCACGCCTCTTGTTGCTACTGTCTTATTAATTAGGTTTTAAAAACTCTTATTTCTATAGTTCTACATAGTGATTTTGGAGTAATGCAATAAACTTAACAACGCGGCTGAAACATTAGCCCCATTCCCAAGTTATCCTTCACCTAATGTTATGTACTTAATTCCTAAAAGATTCAAATCATCTACAATTTTTAATATTTTATGCTTTTCTATAGCTATTACTTGCAAATTTTTAATAGGAGTTATATCACTTATTTCTTTAATAGGATTATAAAACATATACAGTTTTTTTAAATGAGGCATCTGTTCTACCCCTATCAAACTCTCTATTTTATTTTCTTGTATATCTAAAAACTCAAGAGATTTTAACTTTTTAAAAGGAAGAAAATCAGTAAATGGAGAATCATATAAATCTAAATGTTTTAGTTTCCTACAATTTTCTAATCCCTCTAATTTTTGATTTGTATCAGAGTTATAACCGTACAATTTCTGCAAATTTGGAGTGTTTTTCAAAGAAGCTGTTTAAACTTATTTCTATAATAAAGTAA
>NZ_KB291354.1:0-14901 GCF_000318295.1 Capnocytophaga sp. oral taxon 326 str. F0382 | reverse complement strand
TGATAAACCCTTTATCATTAGCTATTTTACTCCAAGTTTCAGTATTATAGCTTTTGAACTCTTCAAATAAAGGTAGACCTTCATTTCGGTTATTGTTAAACTTCACGTCATAACGGCAGTTGGCACAGATATCATCTAAAGCTTTTCCAAACTTCATATCTATATGCTCAATGTTTTCAGGGGCATATTTTTTAGGGTTTTTCTTAAAGGTGGAAAGCATATGCTGAGTACCTTCACGCATAGCGGCATTGCTACTTAAAGCTCCTTCTTCTATTTTTTTCCATAAATCAGGACGGTTTCTAAAAGTATGAGCAACCTCTACATAGTTTTCGATCATCTCATCTAAGGTACGACCTCCAAAAATTTTCCTACCTGCTTCTCCACAATTACCGCAAGGAGCATCTTTATATTTCTTCAAGAAATCTATCAATCCTTGTTCACCTCCGATAGCTTTTAATTTTTCGGCATTTTCAGGGGCTAATTTTTTCCATAAAAAAGAACTCTCTTCTGCTTTTGTAGCAAAACTAAGAAAGAAACATAAGACTAATGTGATGATGACACTGTTTTTTATAGGAGTTTTTAAAGATCAGATTCTTTTTTCCAATCTACTTTTAAGACTTCTGTTTTGAAATCTTCGTAAATAGCAAAGGCTTCAGTTAGAATTTCTTCTAATTCTTGATAATTTGAGTAATAAGGTCTTGGTCTTATCTCAAAACTTTTGTTCAACATTTCCTCTAAAATACTTTCCCAAACTCCCCAACTTAGTTCAAGCATTTGTTTATTTTGTTTAACACTCCACACAAATTGTAAAGCTCCAGTATAAGGAATTATATTAAACCCAATTGTTATTAAATTACTCTTGTCTTCTATTTTAAAAAAACATTCTTTTTTGGAATATTTAAATTTTACTTCCATTTGATTTAATAATAAATCAATATCTGAAATTGATTTACTATTTATACTATTTTGAAAATCAGAATATTTATTACATATTTCTAAATATCTTTTTTCAAAATTGATTTTTTGCAATACTTTTTTTAATCTAATGTCTATACTCATAAATTATTCCATATTTTCACCAAGATAAGTTCATTTTTACTCAGTTAGTCTCATTTCTTGTTGATTTTATATAAAACTGACATTAATCTATAATTCCTTTTCTTTTGGCTTCGGCGGTAACAATCTCTATATCGGGGAGTAACTCGCGATGGGCTGTGGTGAGTTTTTGAAAGAATTCATAGAGATCATAACTGTTGAGAAATAGTCTCTCAGCATCAGGGATTTTTACAGCTTCTTCATAGAATTTGATAAAGTAAGCCATAGCCTTTAGGTCGGTAGCATCAGGGATGTATTCGGTGTGAAAGATAATTTGCAGGAAATTCTGGTTGTAGAATGTAGTGTAGTTGCGTATGAGCAAACGAGTATATTCCTCATTTATTTTTCTATCGCGATAATGAGCATCCACTAATCGTTTCCACTGCCAGCGCAGTTGTTTAGGGGTTAGCTTTAAGGTGTAATTTTCTACCTTTTGTAGTTGTAAATCATAGTTGTTGGTCACCATTTTGTGAAAAGCCTTTTCTACATCTTCTATAGGAGCTTGGAGGTTGGTAAGCACTTTGTCGATAAGGCGAGCAGTGGCAGTAGAGCGCACCTCAGCTTCAGTATCGTCATAGAACAATTTTTTGCGATGCATTTCGGGTATAGTAGCTTCTTTATAATACATTACGTCACCATCATAATCACATACAGCATACACGTTTTTATCAGTAGGAATGCCATTTTTTTTGAGCCATTGAGCGTCGTCAATTTCATCTACTAAGTAAAAAAAGTAGTAGTAAATAGGTTTTTTGCCTTCTAAATCTTGGTCGTTAGGGTGTGATTCTATATAGTCGTTCCAGTAATCGTCGTAATGTTTAGACCTTTTCTTGTCGTTAGGTTGAGAGAGCACGACTAATAGTTTTTCTTGGTCTCGAACAATGTCGCTTATCACTCTTATCCGCATAGGAGGGGGAGGAGGAGGTGCAATAGGTATAGAATCGGTTTGACCAAAGGCAAAAAGGGGTAATAGTGTTAAAAAGAGGTGTTTCATTATAGGATTAATTTATAGTCAATATAAAAATAGGTTGCGAATAATTAGGCTTGTTTTTAGGGGGGCGTCCGAAAAGTTTTATTATGTGGGCGTTTGAAAAACGCCCCTACACAAAGAGATTCCCCTCGTAATTCGTTCCTCGTCATTCGTCCCTCGTCCCTCGTCATTATCATTTCGCCCATTTTCTTTTGTAGTCAAAGCCGGCGTTGAGCAATATTTTTTCCTTGTGCAGGTCTTCTAAATAGGCTAAATCGTTGTTGTAAAGAGGTTTGCTGAGGCATTCTACAGCTACGGGCTTGCCTTCTTTGGGTGCTAACAAAATATCGATAGTATACCCACCAAACTCGTAGTCCATTGTGATACGCTGGTCGGGATATTTTTCTTTAAGCTGACGGTAGGTTTGTTCTTTAAAAGCACTTTTACTTTGCTGGGCTACGTCGTTGTGTTTGTGTCCGTAGAGGTCGAGTTCCGATAGAATTTCACGGCGAAGGCCATCATTGCCGTCGCTTACGGCGCGGGCGTAGGCGAGGTAGGCGTAGAGCACAGCGCGGCGGTTGTTAGCGCCTTCTTGCGCTAAAGCCTCTTTATAGGTTGCTAACAATTCCTCAGGGATAGAGTTGCACACGTATATCTGTTCCTTGGCGCGGGTGATAATCACGTTTAGCAGTTTGTAGCCTTTGGAGAAGTTCAGCGGACCAAAACTCTGTACGAACTTGCCACCTTTTTTCTTGCCATAAGTTACCGATAAGATGATGATATCGCGCTCGTCTCCTTGTATGTTCTCCAAGTTCTTGATAAAGAGTCCCGCTTGCTCTAAGGCGTTGATTTTCTCGCGGAAAGCCGTTTGCGTAGGGTCGTTTTGCTTTTGGAGTATTTGTTTGCGTATGTAGTTGCGCTGGGTGATATTGAAGGTCGCAATCCCCACCGATGGGTAACTACCGTCGGCACGAGGCTCTATTTGTGAGAGGATACGCAACACTTCGGCGGCTTCCTCACGGTTGATATGCTCATCGAATGTGCCATTTACCTGAGTGAAATGGATAGGTATACGATTTTCGGTGCTGGGTAGCGGACGCAATCGGGCGTTGTAGAAAGCGTGGTTAGAAAAATCAATCAGATAAGGGTGTTTAGAACGATAGTGAAAATCTAAATGGTTCTTACTGAATTGGTATTCCAAAGCGTAATCCAAGAGCGACTCTATGTTCAGCATCGCATTTTTGTAGGTGAGCACCTCGTCTTCTTCCTCGTTGTCGTCCTCATCTTCAGCACTACCGTCGAATACTTTGCTAAAGTAGTTAGACGGCGGCATTTGGTGTTCATCACCTGCAATGATAATCGTTTTGCCTTTGAGCATAGCCGGCAGATTGTCTTCGAGTTTCAGCTGACTTGCCTCGTCAAACACCACATTGTCGAAATAGAAATTCTTGCCCTCAAACAGATTGCAACAAGCATCGGGGGTGGTGAGGATAATAGGGAAGAAACTCGTAAAGAGGTCGGTGTCTTTCATCGCTATTTGTCTCAAGGTAAGTCGGTTGTGTTTTTCACTTTTGCGCTTATTGTAGAGGTTTGCCACAGTGAGCTCTTTGTTGGTCTCTTCAAACGTTTTTACAGCTTTGCGTTGCTGGGTATTCCAGTAGCCCTCGATAAAATCTTTTTGGGCAGAGGCGAAGTAGTGTACTTTCTTTTTAAAATCGGCGTAATCGCGCTCGTTGAAGTTTAGCGTGTCATCGGCATTTCGTTGCAAGAGCAAGGTGTAATAAGCGTAGAGGAAGGAAGCTTCCCAATGGGTTACTTTGGTAAGTGATAAAACGATGCGCTCTTGGAAATCGTTAAGCGATTGAAAGAATGCAAACCACTCGTACTGAGCCACCAAAGGCTGTGCAGGGTCGGCTTGATAGCTGTTGTAAGTCGCCAAGCTGCGGGTGATAAAGGCTTCAAACTCGGCAAAGGTATTGCCAAAATTGACAGCGTCGAGCCAACTATCAGCTTCTATGCGGTTTTTAAGCGATTTCACTTCGCTTATGAGCTTGTCTAAATCGGCGTTTACAAACGATCGTTCGTAGTAATTCAGCAGGTCTAAGGCAGCGAAATCAGCATTAGCTTTGCTGTCGAAATCGGTTTGCACTTGGGCAATGGCAGGAGTGTACTCGGCGATGATAGTTTTGTTGAGCAATAAGTTATCCGAAATAGCAATCGACGAAAAATTGCGGTGCAAACTGAGTGCTTTAATCGCTGTACAGAGTTCTTGCAAGCGTTTTTGGGTTTTCAGCACCTGCTTTTTCTCGGCAGAAAAGAGTGCTGAGAGTTTATAGAAGAATCCTTTGGTTACCTCTGGTTGATACACAGGTGAAGTAGGGGGGAGGGTAGCGGTAATCAGCTCATACTCATTGCGATATTGCGCTAAGGTATCCAACTGTTGTATAAATTCTTCTTTGCGTTTGTGCAAGTAATAGGCTTTATAAACGGCTACCTGCTGCTGGATAACCTCCCACTGCTGGGCGTATTGTTTGAAGGCTTCGGCGAGTTGTTGTTGGGTGTTAAACAGATTGGTAGCGGTGAGTTTTTTAGGGTTGAATAGATGATTTTGAGCGTAGGGCACATAGCGCTGATAGAGCGCCTCACCTTGTTGCCAAAGGGGTGCGAGAGAGGCGAATTCTTCATCGGTAAATTGAAAAGAGAAAGCCGAGAGGTCGAGTTCTTCTCTATCAGTTTCGTAACGCATTAACTCCGCCATTACATCTGTCCACGACAGTTGGTTGAGGAGCGGTTGGTTGAGTTTGTGGTGAATAGCATTGATATCTGTTGTGATTTTGCGCATTGCTTGCACTTGTTCGGCAAGGAGATTTTCGGGGAAGGCAGGTGTTTCTTTTTTAAACTCGGCATTATCGATATGGTTACGCACGGCATCTACAATAAACCTACGGTCGGCAATAGCATCTTTTATCATTGTACAATACCTGCCCAAACCTTTGTTTTGCAAGGCGTTGTAGAGCACTTCGAGGGCAGTTTGTTTCTCGCAGACTACTAATGTTTTCTGTTTGTTTTCCAAAGCATTGATAAGAATTGCCGTGAGCGTTTGGCTCTTGCCTGTACCTGGAGGACCTTGAATAAGTATTTTCTGCTGACTTTTCAGTGATTCCAAAATCGACTGTTGAGAGGGGTCGGTTTCAATAGCACTTAGCGATTGGAATTGTTCGTTGGCTGTTGTCTGCAAAGGTATAAATTCCTTTTTCAGCGATTCGTAATCGTTGATGATATTCTGTTTTTGTACTTCAAAGAGGGAGAGGATACCGCATTTTTCTATAAAAGCATCGCCTTTGTTAGGCAAAAGTTCTTCGTACTCCGCTTTGGTTTTTAGGGGAAGAATTTCGGTATAGTTGTTCAGCAGGAAATCCAAGTTTTGGGTAACTTTCAGTTGGTTGAGGATATCCGAGCAAAGAGAATGCAGTTCAGGTTTATCGATTTTTCCGTCTTCCAGCATCTCGTCGGGGATAGGCTTAAGGCTTACGCCCGAATCGTTTTGCAGGTGGTTGGTGAGCACCTCGTTTAGGTAGATAGGGTCGTCCTCATTGCGGCTTATCACCCACGTATTCATTTGGGTAGCCGGCTTTATCTTCACCGACCAAATTAGGATAGGCGCAGCCGTGAGTTGTCCGTCGCCCATATCGCGGCGCAACAGTATGGGGAAGCCAAAGCCGAGTGTGTTCACCCCTTTTTCGGAAGTGATAACCTCGCTTTGGAACATCAGGTTTTCGATACTATCTACGAGTTTTTCGAGGGCGGGATTGCGTTCAAAGCTGTTGTTGCGGCTCTCGGAAGAGGCGCTACGGCGGTCTATATCAGTACTTTCGGTATCGTGAATAGAAAACGAAAAGTTGAGGTTGCGCAGAGTAAGGAGGTCGAGGATAAAGCGCTCAGGCAAGCTTTTGAAGATAGCCGAAAGTCGTGCAATATCAAATTTATAGCGCGAAGCAGCAGGAATAGCGTTGAGGTGCACGCCACGGCGGTTGCCTACTTTGAGTTTGTTTTGTAGAGCGGTGAAGATTTCTTGATTCATTTTAGGGGTTTATTTTTTATTTGCATTGATGGCTTTTATTAGGTCGTTTTTTGTAGGAGCTACCCAAACTTCAATGAGGTAATCCAAACGACTCACGTTATCAAAGAAAGCAAAATGCAAGGTGTTGGTAGCATATACTTCATAATGCCACTGTGCATTGGGTGAAACTTTGTGCTCAGTTACGGTTGCATTGAACTCTTTCTCATAAAAAATTAAAGATTCTTTTCATACGATAGGTAATTTATAATTAGCAAATTAGCAAATTAGCAAATTAGCAAATAAGAAAAAGCTGTTCAGTATCCCACTGAACAGCTTTTTCACTTTTCACTTAACTATATACTCCCCCGTTGATATTGATCACTTCTCCGGTGATATATGAGGCTTTTTTAGACACTAAAAACGATACGAGGTCGGCTACTTCTTCAGCTTCGCCAAAACGCCCTACAGGAATCAGTTTTACGAGGTCTTCTTCGTTGAGAGAGGAAGTCATATCGGTGCGTATAAACCCTGGGGCAATGGCATTTACAGTGATATGACGTTTAGCTACTTCTTGAGCTAAGGCTTTGGTAGCAGCAATGATAGCGCCTTTAGCAGCCGAGTAGTTCGTTTGCCCTGCAGTTCCCTTTACTCCCGATACCGATGAAATGTTGATAATACGTCCGTAGCGATGGCGTAACATTTTTTGGATAAAGAAGTTCGTTACGTTGTAGAAGCCATCGAGGGTAGTAGAGATTACTTTGCTCCAATCCTCTTGAGGCATCCACATAAAAAGTCCGTCGCGATTGATACCCGCGTTGTTCACAATCACTTCTACCACAGCATCTTTATTGTCGTGTTGCCATTGGGTGAGGGCTTTGGTGGTGCTTTCGTGATTAGAAACATCAAAGCGGATAATCTCTCCCTCGCGCCCTAATTTCTTGATATGGGCGAGGGTTTCAAGGGCTGCTATCTCATTGCTTTGGTAAGTAATGAGTAGGTGATAATCGGTGTCTTGCGCGAGTTTTTCGCATATAGCGCGCCCTATGCCTCGCGAACCGCCTGTAATGATAGCGTACTTTCTCATTTGTTTTTTTATTTAGTTTTTCTGTCTGATAAGTCTGACAAGTCAGTCTTGTCTGATTGTTCTATTTTTTCAACCACGATACCATATCCTTCAAATAAGGATAAAACACCAAGTCTTCTTTGAAGAACGGAATAATACTTCTTATTTCGTTATACCATTCTTTGGTAGTGCTCGAAAGCTCGTCATAACAGTCTAAGATATCAATAGCCTGTGCAATGGTAATCGCTTCAATGGCGAGTACTTGGAAAGCGTTCTCTATCACCTTGCGGGTGAGCGTTGCGGCATTGGTACCCATACTCACAATGTCCTGATTGTCGTTATTGTTCGGGATACTATGTACATACATAGAGGTAGAGAGGGTTTGACACTCGGCAGTGGTAGAGGTAGCAGTGAATTGCACCCCTTGCATACCGAAATTAAAGCCCAGCTTGCCCGCATTCACAAATGGCGGTAAAAGTTCGTTGATTTTAGGATTCAATAGGTAGTTGAGTTGTCGTTCGGCAAGCATTGCCATACGGGTAACCACGAGTTTGAGCTTGTCCATTTCAAGGGAAATATAATCGCCGTGGAAGTTACCCCCGTGATACACCTGTTGGGTAGGTAAATCCACGATAGGGTTGTCGTTAGCCGAGTTGAGTTCTTCTTCAAAAATGCGCTGGGTGTGTTGCAAAGTGTCTAACACAGGACCTAATATCTGCGGCACACAGCGCAAAGAGTAGTATTCTTGTACTTTTTCTTTGAAAACAGTCTCGTTGTGCTCCCCTTGGTAAAGGTGTTCAGCGCGTTTGCGGGTGCGCTTACTATCGGCGAGAAACTCGCGCATTAGCTTAGCTATGTCCTGCTGACCGGTATGCTGTTTGGCGTTGTTGAGCTCTTCTGAAAAATGGTCGTCATAAGTCTGTACCAGCTCATTGATAGCACAGCTGAATTTTACTGTCCAATCCAATAGTTTTTCGGCATAATACAAATTCACCCCTGCCAAGCCCGTCATTACCGAAGTGCCGTTCATCAGCGAAAGACCCTCGCGCAAGTGTATTTGTAGCGGTTTGATGCCTACTTCGGCAAATACTTCAGCCGTTGGGCGACGCAAGCCTTTGTAGAACACTTCGCCTTCGCCTATGAGTACTAAGGCGAGGTGAGCCAACTGCACGAGGTCGCCACTGGCGCCTACACCACCGTGCTGAAAGATAAGCGGGGTAATGCGGTAGTTCAATAGGTCGCGCATCAGCTCAATAGCCTCTATATGCACCCCCGATTTACCAAGAGAAAGACTGTTCAAACGGCAGAGAATCGCTGCGCGTACCGTTTTTATATCAAATACTTCTCCACAGCCTGAAGCGTGGCTACGGATGAGATTATACTGCAATTGCAATTGGTCTTCAGGTTCTATGCGATATTGTGCCATAGGACCAAAACCAGTATTTACGCCATAGATAATTTTATCGTTGGCAAATTCTTTTAGAAAGTTATAACTCTCCTCAATCAAATGTTTAGCTTCTTTGCTAATCGCTACTTGTTTTTTGTGAAAAACAATGGCTTTAAAATCTTCGTAAGTACGTAGTGTTTTCAACTGGAAAAAATTTTAATATGAGCGACAAAGGTAGTAAATAATTGGTAAATTAGCAAATATGAGATATTTTTACTACTTTTGTCGCCATAGTCTGGTTTATCAGGCAACTTTTTATTTTTTAACTTTTCAACCCTTGATGAGCATTCTTACTATGAAACTATTACTTCTTACAATCATTAGTTTATGCTTTTTCAGTGTAAAAGCACAAAATTTTAGATTGATAACAGATGTGCAACAACATCAGTTGAATGGAAAAGTGAAAAATGTGAAGGAAATTATTGAATATGAAGCACCTTTTTTTAGTGCTATTGATACTGTTTTCTATTCTTTTGGTAAGGATGGTTTTATAACCAAAAGCGAAACACGAACATTGCAAGGAGAACCTATTAATGAAGCATTTAAAACAATTTTTGAACGTCAAGGAGCCGTAGCAACTACTATAGTTTATAATCAAGAAGGAAAGGAGATTGATGGGAATGTGGTAAAATTAAATAAAAAAGGCTTTCCTATTGAAATGGAGATGCAACTGAATGACACTGAAAAAGTAAAATTTTATTATCACTATGACCCTAAAGATTACAAAACAACTCTTGTAGCTGATAACAAAACAATAAATATAAAACAAGTCATTACCTATAACAAAGAGGGATTTCCGATGATAAAAGAGATTTTTAAAGATGATGACCCTCTTCCTATAACTAAAAATGTTTACACTTATAATAGTCGAGGTTTTGCAACTACAGTTCTTTCGCAAAATGCCGACAAAAAGGAAACAAAAATTACCTACGAGTACCAATACGACACTCACGGCAGTGCTATTGAAATAAAGAAATACGAAAACGGCAAACTCAAAAGTACCGCTAAACGCATTATTGAATATTATTAAGAAACACAAAAATAATGGAAAACATTCTGCAAAACATCAACTTAATACAACAACGCATCGCCAAAGCCTGTGCTAAGGTAGGTCGCAAACCTGAGGAGGTAAAACTACTCTTAGCCACCAAAACCGTAACTCCTGAACGCATCAAAATAGCACTTGAGGCAGGATATACCCTCATCGCCGAAAACAAAGTGCAGGAACTCAAAGAGAAGTACGAAGCCCTGAAAGATACCCCTCATACGAATCACTTTATCGGTCATTTGCAAACCAATAAAATCAAAGAAATATTGCGCTATGAAGTGAGTTGTGTAGAATCGGTAGATCGCCTTGATTTAGCCCAAAAACTCCACAATCGCCTCGCTATTGAGGGCAAAGAACTTGATATTTTTATCCAAGTGAATACTTCTAATGAGGAAAGTAAATTTGGCGCTGACCCTTCCGAAGTGCTCGACCTTGTAAAACAAGTGGCTGCCCTGCCTACCCTCCACATCAAAGGACTGATGACAATAGGCTTGTTTAGTGCCGAAACTGAAAAGGTACGCGTCTGCTTTCAGCTCCTCAAACGCATCCAGCAGGACATTATTGCCCTTAACCTCCCCAATGTAGACCCCCAAGAGCTTTCAATGGGAATGAGTGGCGACCTCGAAACCGCTATAGAGGAAGGCGCTACTATCGTGCGAGTAGGTACCGCTATCTTCGGTCAGCGTATCTACCCTGATAGTTATTATTGGAATGAGAAGGCGTAGGGGGTCAGGTGTTAGGTTTCAGGGGGTCAGGTTTCAGGGGTCAGGTTTCAGGGGTCAGCGTCTGCCTCGTCCCACTTGTCCGCCCCGTCCGATGAGTCTCTTTACCAATTTGCTAATTTTCTAATTTGCTAATTTTATGAAACACCTTGTTTTTTTAATCTTTATTTGCTGTGCCATAGCTTGTGAGCAAAAAAAGCCCTCTGGCACTACACCTCAGGAAGAGACTATCAACTTTCAGTTTGAAAAAACTCCTGCCTTATACAACTGCTTGAAAGCCCAGTTGGGAAACGGAATTTCAGTACTTGTAGACGGTTCCTTTGATGCAGAACTCTATAAATATGGTAAAAACGATTTGGAAGTTACTTTTCCTTTGGTAAAAGAAATATTGCAGAAAAAAGGCTATCAGTTTCCTACAGAACCGGAATTTATAGCACGTGTACAGAAGATTTTTGGCAGGACAATAGACCCTAAACTACTTACTTCTTTCTTGTATGTGCAAACCGAAATCCCTTGTGAGAAGCAAATCAACTACTATAGAAATGACAAGTCGGTAGATATTACCCCTTATTCGTACTATCTCAGCAAAAAAGAACATTTTATAACCGAACTCTACGCTATTCCAGAACTGATAGACTACCAAGCACTTTACCCCGATTTATACGCCTTAGAACAAAAAATGCCGCGCCTTCTAAAAGACAAAGATGGCGAAGAACGTTATGAAGTCTACCAATGGCAACAAATCCCCGATTTGAAAGAGCAACGAGAGAAAAATATTGATAAATTAGTACATCGCAACAAATATCTATTCAACGATGATAAGGCTTCTTTCCAATGGCTTATAGCAAACGATGCTTATTTTATGAGTGAATTGGTGAAAAAAATAGGTTATACTGAAGATGAAAAACTCTTAGAATGGGCAATCAAAAATACTCACTACGAAAAGGATAACCCTCAAGATTACGGCAGACTTTTTTGGACAAAAAACTGCAAGACTGGTGGCGTGAAAATACATCTGAATACCTTTAAAATTTTAAGAAACCTATATAGTACAGAAGCAATAGCCGAAATATCAAATGGTTTGGATGGTTATATCAACTATTTAGGGAACGATATGTCCGCCGATGAAGAATCTAAAAAAGAACAACTTACTGAAAATGAATACATCCAAATTTTAGCTCATATAGCCTATTTTGCCCAACAATACGACTTAGATAACTACCGCCGAGAAGATTATCATTATAAAATCATTTATTTTCCGATGGGGCGATTGCGTTATTTTTTAAATGGAGATGACCGTTGGCTAAAGGAAAAACAGTATTTCGGTCTGCCAAAGTTTAAAGAATGGTGGGATAAAGCCGCTTATGCCGAATATTATTTATCAGAATGTGAATATGAAGGCAGTTGCGGTCCGGGTTATCAACCCTTAAGTGAAGAAGAATGGAAAAAGCAACAAAAATAATGTACATCGCCTATCACCCATTATACAATCATCCGGTGCCTGAAAACCATCGTTTCCCGATGGAAAAGTATGCCCTCTTGCCTCAACAACTCCTCTATGAAGGCATTGCCAGCGCGACTAACTTTCACACCCCCGAAAAAGCTACCCAAGCTACAGCCGCTTTGGTGCATACGCAACCTTACTTACACAATTTCTTACACTTAACACTTTCACATAAAGAAGCGCTACCCATTGGCTTTGTACAATGTCAGCAGTTAGTAGATCGCGAACTTACCTTAGTGCAAGGCACTGTAGAAGGCGCTTTATGGGCATTGCGTACGGGAGAAATCGCCTTTAATATAGCAGGAGGTACGCATCACGCTTTTTCAAACCGCGGGGAAGGCTTTTGTATGCTCAACGATCAAGCTATCGCTGCCGCTTATTTGCTACACCACACAGCGGTGAAAAAGGTGCTCATTGTAGATTTAGATGTACATCAAGGCAATGGTACTGCCGAAATTTTTAGAAATACCCCCGAAGTTTTCACCTTTTCAATGCACGCACAAGCTAATTACCCTTTTGAAAAGGAACAATCGGATAAAGATATAGCTCTGCCCAATGGCACAGATGACAAAACCTATTTAGATATATTGCGCAGCGTTTTGCCACAACTCATAGAAGCCCATCAACCCGATTTTGTGTTTTATCAAGCAGGGGTAGATGTGCTAGCAACCGATAAGTTAGGTAAGTTATCACTTACCGTAGAAGGTTGCGGTGAACGCGATCGCCTTGTTTTTGAAACGTGTTATCGGTATCACCTGCCCGTACAATGCTCAATGGGAGGGGGGTATTCCCCACAACTCACCTCCATTCTGCGAGCGCATACCCAAACCTTTGCCATAGCGAGTGGGATTTACGAATGATTGTTTAGGTAAGAGGTAAGAGATAAGAGGGTTTAATTGCTCGTCGTGCTACGACCTTTGCTAAAGTTGATTAAAATAAGAAAACAATGAGAACAATCCTAATTTTATTATTGATAATTCTACATACTCAAATACAAGCACAAACTACAAGGATAGAGAATGATTTATTCGTAAAGGTTGTTACAAAATTTAAAAAAGATAAAGAATCTTTTGAAGAGTTTAAATATTTAGGGCTGTGCCATTGTATTAGCAGTGTTTTAGAAAATGAAGAAGATTTGTTTTTGGCTGAATATATAGATTACTACAATCGCTGTTCAGCGCTTACTCGTTTGTTGAATAAGGAAGTGCTAAAAAACACTTTTGCTATTTATGAGAGTAAGTTGAAGGTTTTGAATAACAATGCTGAAAAACTCAACCAGTGTTTTCTTTTGTATAACCAGAGAAAACTCAAACAGTGTTATATACAGACTATCAGTAACCGAAATAATTATATAGAAGATGAAGAAATTCAACTATTTATGGAAGATTATCTCAACTTAGGTCGTGTAGATATCCATAGGTTTATAGAAGGAAAAAACCTTTGGAAGTCAGAAAATAATATTGAAAAAAGAATTAAAAAATGAGAAATCTTTATGTCTTAACAACATTCTTTTTCTTCCTTTCTTTAGGTTTTACCTATTCTCAAACAAAATAGTTAAATATACTGATGAGAAAGGATGGAAACAACAAATTTTGTATTATCTTACTCCAAAGGGGAAAGAATATGCACGTGTGTATTTATCTTTAGATAAAAAAGATATTTCTCGCGATTCGCTTGCTTTCTATAAAACAGGCATTAAGAGATATATTTCTGATGGGTATGGCTATAAACTTTCTGATCAAATAGATTATGAAAATCTTAAAAAGCTGAGAGGAGAACATTTTTTATTACAGCACATAAACTCTATTGACGGTTGGGATAATTTATTTTATGACAATGTCTTAATAAAAAACTTAATAGGAGAACGAAAAATAAAAGCTAATGAATTGTTTTTTGATAATCAATTAAAATTTGAAACAGGTCTTTTTGGACGTTCTTCTTATTCTAATTACTATTCAAATACAGGACTACCTTTTGAAAGTGATAGAAACTATAAAAATATTGCTTGGGTTAAAATTAAATTTAATGATAAAAAGAAACCCATTCGTTTAGAACTTCTCCTAAAGAAAGACCCCGAAATAGCGAACCCTATTTACAAAGATTTTCATTACATTCGAGAGTATTTTTATAACAATAATATTATAAGTAAAATCATCACAACTATAAAGGAAGTAGGAGGAGAAACGAGTGTTTATACAGAAACTTATGAGGTGATTTAATTTGTAGTTAAAAAAACAACTCAATGAAAATAATAGTTTTATTTTTAAGCTCTTTATGCTTATTTCAATGCAACAACGTGAAGGATAATAATTTAAAGGTGAACAATCATATAGATATTCCTTCACCCCCTCCATTGCCTGATAGCCTTGTCCAAAAATACAAAGCTACTAAATTCTTCAACTTTCTTGTAAGCGAAAATACCGACTTGCGGAAAGAACTCCACTCATTATATAACTCAGTAGAAATCAACTACCAAGAAACACCTTTAGAACCTAATTTGTAGCTGTCTATTTTTACTATAGGAGATACAGAATATGATTTTCTGATAAAAAATAAGGTAACTATCTTTAAGGAAATTTCATCGATATATCACGCAAAGAGGAGCTTTAAATACAAAGATTGGAATCACGATGGCAAGAAAGATATTGTTGCATACAACGAACAATGTGAATCAGGATGCTTCGGTTATCACGAATATATGGAGGTTTTCACTGTTGAGAAAGATACTGTTCTATTAACAGTGCAACTACCTTTAAAAGAACGTATTTGTCACCCCCAAGGAACAACTATCACAACCTATACTTATAAGGTAAATAAGAACCAAGTTTCCGTTAAGAAAACAGAAGGCATACGCAGGGATTGTAACGCTGATGATATACAAAAAGTTGAAGCCGTTACCCATAAAAGTTTTTTATTAGATACACTTACTGATAAAACGCTTACTGAATTATAAGTCTCTAGTCTATTATTAAACTTAACTCTGTAAAATGAT
>NZ_KB291353.1:0-2159 GCF_000318295.1 Capnocytophaga sp. oral taxon 326 str. F0382 | reverse complement strand
ACCTATAATGTGTGGAACCGGAGTAATACGTGTATCTGCTACCGGAGGTACAGTGAGCTCTACACAGCCTTATGGATTTAGTAATGATAATGGCGCTACTTATCTCCATAACGCTACTCATAATTATTACGACTTTACGGTTACCTCTCCAGGAACTTATAGCTTTAAAGTTATAGATTACAATGGCTGTACCGATCAGGCTACCGTTACAGTGCAAACCTTACCTGCACCTACTGTTAGTGCCTCAGGTAAACTTATCAACTGTGGTGCTAATGGGCAGATCACCTTTACAGAACCCCAAAGTACAGTAAGCTATACCTATGAGTATAGCGCCGATGGGGTAACTTTCCAATCAGGACGCATACTTACAGTAGCTCCTGGTAAAACCTATACAGCTACTTTGCGCTACAAATATGGTAGCACTGCTTCTTGTACCATAGTAGCACAGATGATAACCATTGGAACCGCTAATAATGAACTCATCGCTTCAGCAGGAGTTGCCAAATTAGTAGGTTGTGGTACTGGTGCTAATGCCAATAAAGCTTTGGTACACTTCACCAATGTACAAGGAGGTGCTCTACCTTATGAATATAACTTCGGTGATGGCGTTTGGACTACCACCCGCGAACGATGGATGGCTCCTGGTAGTTACACACTCGCTGTGCGTGATGCTATCGGTTGTACACGTAGCAACTTGAAAGTAGAAGTTAAAGATAAACCAGCTACACCTTCTTTCCCTAACCCTACCGTTACTTATGATTGCCAAGGTCGCGGTACTATAGTAATTACTAATAACAAACCTAATTACACCTATAAATATAGTATAGATGGTGGTACTGAAACCACTACTAACCGTTTCACCAACTTAGCTCCAGGCGTACATACCGTTACCATCCGTTATGACGACCCTTCAGCTACCCGTCCAGGTCTCTTGCTTAAAGAAGATTTCGGTAAAGGTACTCCTTATACCACACCTCCTCCAGGAATGACCCCTGCTTACCAATTAGTAGATCCTCGCTATCAACGATTGGACTGGAATAAGTATTTTGTAGCAGGAAAACGTGACATCTATTCACACATCCAAACAGGCTGGTGGCAAAATGATGCTATTTTCCCTAACGACCATACTAATCGCCTTGATAATACTTCCCGCTATTTAGCAGTCGACTTTGGTCAGCTCATTGCTAATGGAGCGATCTTCTATGAAAAAGATGTAATGGATGTAATGCCAAACTTACCTATTGAGTTCGAAATGTTTGGTTTCAACTTAGTGCGTTCTTCCAATTGTACAAACCCAGTGATGATTATGGAAATCGTCGCTTTGGACGATGCTGGTAATGTAGTAAAAGTAGGCGGTCAAGACAAAGTATTAGGTCGTATCGAATCACAACAAATACCTACCAATAAAAATAATGCCGATGCTTGGTTCCGCTTCGCTTCCGATGGTACAGGCGTAAATACAGGAGTTACTCCAGCAGCACGTGTAAATCCAGGTACTTATAAACGTTTGAAAATACGTATTCGTACTAAGTGGAATACTTCATCTTGTAACGACTTCGCTTTTGATGATCTTACTGTATACCAAAACCCCGAATCTTGTGGTTTTACCCATACCCTCACAGTAAATATAGATAACGACAAAGCCTTTGGAGTAGATCCAACAACAGAAAAAGTTATACAACCTAAGTGTAATAATCAAAAAGGAGAATACCAGATAACACTTAAAAATGCCCCATCTACTTATTATGTAAGCAAAGATGGTGCAGCATTCCAAGCCTACACAGCAGGGTCTATTTTCAAATGGACAAATATTGATGCAGGTAATCATACTATAAAATTCCGTGCAGAGCTCAATAATACTAATTGTGAGGCTTCTAGAACATTTTCTATTACAGTTCCACCTAATTTGGTTACAATACTTCCTGACGATATAATTTTAGGATGTAATGGAGTAACCGAAGCAGTAGTTTCGTCAACAGGGGGTACAGGTACTTTGCAATATAAGTTGCAAGACTCTACCTCTCAAGTGTTGTACGACTACCAAACTTCACCTAAGTTTACGATTACCCAAACAGGAATATATATAGTATCAGTTCGTGATGCTAATGGTTGTCAAAACGGAGGTACTATCAACGTGATAAATGCCCCAACACTCACCT
>NZ_KB291352.1:0-2745 GCF_000318295.1 Capnocytophaga sp. oral taxon 326 str. F0382 | reverse complement strand
GCCGCAAAAGCGACTTTTTTGATGAGGGAACATACAGTGTTTTGTGCAATTAGGGTTTAGGGGTAATTGCTTTTTGATAGAGTTGTTCGGCTACATCCCAATCGATTACGTTGAAAAAGTTATTGATGTAATCGCCACGACGGTTTTGATATTTCAAGTAATAAGCGTGTTCCCATACATCCATTGCTAATACAGGGATACCCGATACGCCCAACCCTGGCATCAATGGATTATCTTGATTGGCAGTGCTCACGACTTGCAATTTACCGTTATTGACTACTAACCAAGCCCAACCAGAACCAAAACGTTTGGCACCTGCTTCGGCAAAGGCTTTTTTGAAGTTATCAAAGCTGCCAAAATCGCGATCGATAGCGGCTGCTAAGGCTCCTTTAGGGCTTCCGCCACTGGGTGACATCCCTGCAAAGTACATATTGTGATTGTAGTAACCACCGGCATTGTTGCGCAAGGTTGCATTGTTCATATCAAGAGTGCGAAGGAGTTCTTCGATGCTCATTTGCGCTTGAGGAGTACCTGCTACCGCCTTGTTGAGATTGTTTAAATAAGCTACATAATGTTTAGAGAAATGGATGAACATTGTTTCCTCATCGATATATTCTTCTAAACCGAAATATTTGTACTTTAGAGGTACAATATCAAAAGCACCTGCTTCGGCTTTTACATCTTTAGGGTCACCGTAGTTAGAGCCTCTTTGGACACCTATAACGGTCTCTTCTTGAGCTTTTTTAGTTTTTGTTTTTTTCTTCTGAGCGTAAAGGTCACCAGAAGTGAAGGCTGTAGCCAAAGCTACGGCGCTGAGAGTGATTGCGTTTTTGAGTTTCATATAATAAATTAATTAATTGAGGTGTCTATTTAGCTACATACTAATTGACTTTGGGAAACGGGAGAACGTTCCACAATTCTTTTCATTAATTTGTTAAAGATAGTATCTTTATGTTGTGAGCGATTAATTCTAAAACTGTATTCCGCTAAATATCGGTCTATGTTAACTTCTGATACCCAAGAATATATATCTCAAATCCTCTCCTTTACCGATGCCAACGGCAACGACACTACCAAAGAACAGGTAGAAGCCAACTATCGCCAGATAAAGTTAGATGTCGTTGAAATCATTGAACGTGAAAAGGAACGCATTGCCAACGACCCTGAGCTGAGGCATTTGGGGGAGAAGGAGGGAGAATATTCTTGATATAATAAATGTCATGTTTCAGTAGATAGATATTGATATTTCTAAAAGGATTATTCTATACATAGTTTTATTTCATTATTTCTCCAATCATAATATACGCCCCTTTTTCCATAAAGGCAGCTTCAAAAATTATGTATTTATCCTTATAAAAACCATATATACTTGATTCTATTGTAAAATCGCTCGTATTGTATTCTTTCCAAGTTTTTCCATAATCATATGAAAAGCGAATCGTAGGATAATACTCTTTTCTTTTATAGTCGCATACAAAATTTTTATAACGATATTTATATTTTTCATCTTTCGGTGAAAATTTAAATAATTCCCTCTCAGTTAGGTCGTAAATATACACAGTTCCTGTCACTAAATCAATTACCCCTAAATTAATCTCTCCAAAAACATCAGTTATGGTAGAGTATGTTTTTGTCAAATTTCGTATTGTTGTAAATTTTTCTTCTATAACATTATATCTAATTATTTTATTCTTATCTAAAAAAATTATATTTGCGTCTTTATCTTCTAATATGTAATTACCTTTAGTAACTATATTAGGAATTTTATAATTTACATTATTTAAAACATCTATTAATATAACATCTCCATTTTCATTATATGAAATAAAATTTCCATTAAATTTTATCTGAGAAATACTATTAGGAGAAAATTCTCTAATTTTTTTATATTTTAACGAGGTATTATCTAATAAGTAAATACAATTTTTAGCATTGTTTCCATAACCTCCTATATTAGTTTCTATTAAAGACTTTTTGCCATATGAATGGATAGAAACAATAGATTCTTCAGGAAATATGATTTCTTTGTATTCATTTCCTAAATCTTTAGAGATGAATAAAATGGCATTATCTTCTTTAGTGTCAAAGAAGTAGCTATCTTTTTCTGCTGCAATAAAAATGATAGATTCATCCAAAATTAGAAATTTTGTAACATTTAATCCTCTTTTAGATTCAATCCCTTTTCCGTAAATGTTTTCGTATAAGTCATATTTACTAATCCATTCCATTTTTCCTTGATTAATTATATTTTGGGTACAACTATTAAAAATAATAAAAATAATAAAAATATATATTTTCATACTAAAATATTCTAGGTCTGATAAATTTATCTAAAAAGTTCCTTAACATCTCATTAGGATTAGGCATATGAGGAAGGTAGGACGCAAAAAAGGAATACGCGGTGGGTATTCTTGTGCTGCTGCCTCTCCATAAGGGGTCGGTTTAAACAATTCAGCGGTGATAAACACAGAAAAAGTGGCATTACCTTTCATCTCTGTCATATCCTTGCTTAGCGTTAAGGTCTGTGGTTTGCAGGGCTATGGCATCTCTAACACTATCAGTTACAAAGTCCTGCACAGCAATAAAATGGCTGCTGCTTAGCTTCATTCCGTCTATCCAATTCACAGGATAATGGGTGAGTAGGTTGTTCATTGTTCTATCTTGTTTATTTGTTTTGCAAAGGTAAGGTTTTTTTTATTTAAGGTTTATAGTAGTCTTCCCAGCCATATTTTTTATATTCAGGAG
>NZ_KB291351.1:0-4110 GCF_000318295.1 Capnocytophaga sp. oral taxon 326 str. F0382 | reverse complement strand
ACCCCTCAGCTGGGCGCTACACCTATCAATACGACACGTGGGGCAACCTCACCGAAGAGACGACCCCTAAGGGTAAGACCACCTTTAGCTATACACAAGGTAGCGACCGCCTCACCGAAAAACATATCACGGGCGACTATACCGATATGCGTATACGCTACACCTATAACGCCGACAAATTGCTTACCCAAATAGACAACCAAAACAAAGACGGCAATAACGAACTTTATATTTACAATTATAATCTCCATAAACAACTAACTGAACTTACCGAAAAGAAATTAGGTAGTAACCTCACCTTTTCTCAAAAATACGTGTATGACGACTTTGGACGTACAGCTCGCGAAATCTATACAGCCGATGGTTATGGTAAACATATTTCTACACAAGTACTATACGAATACCAAAATGGAGAAGCAATTACTCTGAAAAAAGATTCAGGAGAAGTATTGTGGCAATTGCAAGAAGTGAATGAGTATGGAGCTCCCGTGCGCCAACTAAAAGGAAAAACTACTGAGGTCTATCAGTATGATTTTCATTATCCTGTAAGTCAAGTAATTAGCAATGAACAAAACTCCTTAGAAACAAAGATATACCAATTTGACAGAGTTAAAGGCTTACTAAATGAACGCACTTATAGCTTTAATAGTATAAAAGAGACTTTTGGCTATGACACACAACAACGACTTATCTCTTGGAAAGGAGCAGGAGCAGAAGGTGTACAAACGTATGATCCAAGAGGGCGTATAGAACAAAATAATCAATTAGGAAGCTATGAATATCAGGGAACTAATTACCAACATCAAAAACTTATTACCAACGAAACAGGCGATACCCATTTAGAAAAATACCCTTTCCCTGCAATTCGCTACAACGTTTTTAAAGCCCCTGATCAGATATATGTAAAAGACAAAGAACGGATAAGCTTTGAATATGATGCTTTTGAGAGCAGAGCCGCGATGTACTACGGCAATACAGACCCTGAAAAACAAAAACGCCGTTATGTTAAACATTATAATCACGATGGTACTTTTGAAATCAAGCATGACCGCACTACAGGACAAACGCAATTCTATATTTACTTAGGCGGTGATGCGTATAGTGCCCCAGCAGTGCTCTCAGTCACTGATAATAGTGAAAAATACCTATACTTGCATCGCGACTATTTGGGTAGTATCACCCTTATCACCGATAATGCAGGTAATCCAGTAGAGAGACGGCACTTTGATGCTTGGGGTAATATCACAAGTTATTGGAATGCTGAAGGGAAAACCACTGTCCCTGAGGAAGGTATATTGTTAGACCGAGGCTATACAGGGCACGAACATTTATTGAGTGTAGGACTTATCAATATGAATGCTCGCTTATACGACCCTGTGCTACACCGCTTCTTACAACCCGATAACTATGTACAAGACCCTTTTAATACCCAAAACTTTAATAGATATGGGTATGTACTTAATAATCCGTTGTTATACACAGACCCTACAGGTGAAGAATTTTTTACATTAACTACTTTAGCCGTTATAGGATTAGGTACTATTATTTCTTCTGCAGCAGCTAGTTGGGACACCATAGAAGATTGGATAAAGCGTAATGCAAAAAGTACAGGACAATGGTTTGAAAAACAAGGAAGAAGTGTAGGACAATGGTTCTCAAAGCAATATAATTCTATAAAAGAATGGTTTCAAGGGAGTGGTACATCAAGCGGGGCAAAAACTGAATATTTAACAGCAGAAAAAGTTTACAAAAATCAAGTATGGCAGATACGCCCTCCCACCCAGCATTATTTCTTAGGAATGAATATGACAGAAATGTCAGAGGGAAATTGGTTTGAACAGTTTGTATATAACTTTTTTAATGATCTCTCTATGCCCGTACAAATGATGATGGGGCGTAGTGTAGGTAGTAGTTTTGCTCCTATGAGAAACCTCAATGGAACTTCAATGACTACTAATGATGCTTTATTAGGCTTTGTAAATTCAGCCTCAATGGGGTATTCAATTGCGTTGAGAGGAATGACTACAGGGGTAGAAATGACAAGAGCAGCTGTTCCAGAAACTTCTAATATGGCGTTAAGAGTTGTAGAAACTCCTAAATTTGTGCCCCATAGTGTTATGAGACAAGCTGAAAGAGGAATAACTACAGATATGGTTAAAACAGTTTTAAAAAGAGGTCAAAAATTTTATGATCCTAGAAATAATTCTATCAACTATATAATCCCCAATGCTTTTGGAAGTGGTAAAAGTATATTAGTAGGAGTGGATATTGCTACTGGAAAAATAAAAACAGTTCTCCGTAGTAGTAAAAACCTTATAAAAGATAGGATGATTCCTATGAACAAATAATCAAAGTAATGGAAAAGATATATCAATTAAGAAACATATTAGAAAAAGCTTTTAAAACAGAAGGGCAAGAACGATTTGATAATATCAATTTTTTTCTAAAAGAAGTCTGGGAAGATGAAGCTATCACAGATGAGAAAATAAATGATTTACTAACGGATATTGCTTATGACTTAGAATTTTATGAGCCTTCTAATGGGGATTGGAGTATAGATACTTCTATTTACTATGATGGAGAAAAAATGGATAGAATGTTAGATGAAGCAATAAAAAATATAGACACTTTGTTAGTAAATTTAGGTTAATAATGACAACTTCAAACACAAAATAGTGGAAAGAATGTCGATTAATAAACTTGCTAAAAAAGGCTCTAATAACTGAAGAGTGAGAAAGAATAGAAGCAGTAAAAACTTTTTAAGATATAGCTTGGAATGAAACAATCTGTAATGAGGCTATTATTGATCTCTTAACAGAAATTGCTTATAACTTAGAATTTTATGAACCAAATGAAGATTGATACTAGTAAACCTCATATAACAATATATCCACGATGAAAATTGAAATAGAAATATTAATTAATAAATACGGACAAGGATTAATACCTTTGACTGTTTTGCAAGAAAAATTTGAAGCTTATTCATTGTGTCAAAAAAGAAGTTTTTTACAAGAAATGAGCTTTTTAATTATTCAATCAAAACCTAAAGAAGAAGATGTAGATTTAGCTATTAAGAAAGAAAAGCTAAAAAGTGGTTACACACCCTGTGTATTATTAAAAAAAGGAATAAGTTCTTATAATTTAGAAAGAGTGATTAATCTTCCTGAAAATGAAATGGGGAAAATTTTTATATTATTTATGGGTATATTTAAAATAGCTTATAGTAGAAGATTTAAAGAAGAAATGAATAACATAAATAAATGGTGGTATTGGGATTTGTCTGATAATAGCAATGTAGAGAGAATACTAGAAGGTTGTCATAATTCAAATTAAAATATTTATGAAAAATATTTTTGAACACATAAATGATATTTTATCTAACTGGGATCCTCTTGATGTAGGAGAGGATTTGGCACAAGATGAATATCAAAAGTATATTCCCTCTATAGTAAAAAGATTAAACAACAAGAGAGATTTAGCACTTTACTTGGAATGTATTTTAACAAAAGAATTGAATACAGGCTACAACAAAGATAATGATAAACACAGAAAGGAACTTGATAGAATTATACACGAAATGTTGAGTTTTTAAAATGCACTTTCAACTTATTAAAGACGATTTTTACAATAATATATTAGGGAAGATTGAATATTACTTCCCTTCATTCCATTCTGTTTTTGACAAAGAGGACGGAATATATCCTATTTTAGGAGAATTAGGGTCTTTTATTCTTAATAACTTTTACCGTAAAGAAATAGAAAAAGCTACTATTGCCTTTATAAATGAAGCTATTGAATTAGGTGGTTCCGAAACTCAAGATGTAATGATTCTACAATTATTTCAACACCGATATGAGTATAACGGATTCAAACAATTGGTTCAAACTACCGAGACCAACCCGCAAGCGGTATTTACTAAAAACTATACTTATGATGCCTTTGGACGTGTACAACAAGAAACCACTACCGCCCAAACGGCAGGCAAACGTGTGAGCAGTGCCGTGCAATACCGCTATGAAAATGGGGATTTGGTAGAAATGAAAACACCAAGCGGAGCAACCCTCTGGAAACTGACCGCAAGTAATGAATACGGACAGCCATTGAGCCTCT
>NZ_KB291350.1:0-2043 GCF_000318295.1 Capnocytophaga sp. oral taxon 326 str. F0382 | reverse complement strand
CCTTTTTCAGTAGCTGATATCCTCAGCCTATACAAACAGGAATATGTTTCAAGGAATATATTATATCCAGAATATGATACCTATATGAATAGGGGAAGACCTTATAATCAAAGTATTTCCCAGAGAAAGTACTATTTGAAACTCTATGGAACTATAGAAGCTGGTAAAACATTAGAAAATACAGGGCAGATATGGTTTATCAATACTTTCGAAGGAACTTTTGGCATTAATACTTTTTAGAATATCCTAATTTGTATTACTATGAAAAATCTATTCTTAAAAACTTTAGTGCTATTCACTTTCCTTACCAATGTATTTATGACTTGCTCTAAGCCAGAGATAGAAACAGCTACAAGTAATAAGACAAAAGTGTTAAAGCATAATTACATAGTAGTTAATTCAGTAGATAACTCACCTGCTGAGGTAGAAGTAAGTTACTCAGTTTTTATTAATGGAAATGCTGAAAACATTGTAAAAACTGAACGTAAAACTACTCCTTTTATCATTGGAGGAGAAGAAGTAAAAGTAGTGTATGATAGTTTACTTTTTGTGCACGGAACTACTCGAAGATTTCATCAAAATGAACTAAAAAGGAATTACACTCCTCTTGGTGCTGACTATCTGTCAATCAAAAATTTATCATCAGTAGCTATTGAATATGCAGTTGTAGGCAATCCAAAATTAGAGTTTTCATCTGCTAATGAGATTGCTAATAGTAGTGATATTGTAAACAAAAATCAAATAGATAAAACAAAAGTTGTTAAGTATCTTGGTGGTGCAAACCCTATATATAAGGCTACTCCTGTATTGTACCTAATAAAACCTGAATTAGCCCCTCAAACTACGGTCTATGTACTCAAAGGAATATATGCCGCTGATGGAGGTGTTTCAGGTAGAGAAGCAGTAGCTGTGCCTCTTAAAACTCCTAATTTTGGAGAAATAGTAGCTAATACCCCTTTTTCAGTAGCTGATATCCTCAGCCTATACAAACAGGAATATGCTTCAGGGAATATATTATATCCAGAATATGATGCCTATATGGATAGAGGAAGACCTTATAATTACAGTATTTCTCAAGGCAAACACTATCTTAAATTTTATGGGACTATACTTCCAGACAAAACATTAGGAAATACAGGGCAGATATGGTTTATTAATACTTTTAAAGGAAGTTATGCCCTTGATGGTTTTCAGGAATATGAAGATTAAGGAAAATGAAGAATAGTTTTAATTTATAAAATTCTTACTTTTGTTTTACTTCTATGCATTCACTGGTGGAATCCTTGGTATTTAGTTTATGATTAAAAAAGAATGTTATGAAAAAGTTTATTGTAAAAGTGTTTTTAGTGTTTAGTATCTTTATCAGTTTTCAATTAAAATGTACTAAAACAGAAGAAGAAGTAATTGAAAACATAAAGACGAATTCTCTTAAACATAATTATATAGTAGTCAATTCAGTAGATAATTCACCTGCTGAAGTAGAAGTGAGTTATTCAGTTTTTATCAGCGGAAATACTAAAAATATCGTAAAAACAGAACGCATGACAACACCTTTCATTATAGGGGGAGAGTCTGTGCAAGTAAATTATGATAGTATTGTATATATTCGGGATAAAAAATTCCGCGATTACCAAAGAAAACTAAAAAGAAACTATACCCCTGAAGGTGCTGACTATCTATCAATCAAAAATCTATCATCAGTAGCTATTGAATATGCAGTTATAGGTAATCAAAAATTAGAGTTTTTATCTGCTGATGAGATTGCTAATAGCAGTGATATTGTAAACAAAAATGAAATTGATAAATCTAAGGTAGTTAAATATCCTAGCGGTGCAGCTCCTATATATAAAGCTACTCCTGTATTGTATCTAATAAAGCCAGAATTAGCCCCTCAAACTATAGTCTATGTACTCAAAGGAATATATAGTAGTGAAGGAGGAGTATCTGGAAACAAAGCTGTAGCAGTACCTCTTAAAGTACCTTATTTTGGTGAAGTGATAGCTCATACAGCTTTTTCAGTAGCTGATATCCTCAGCCTATACA
>NZ_KB291349.1:0-1360 GCF_000318295.1 Capnocytophaga sp. oral taxon 326 str. F0382 | reverse complement strand
AGGCTGATTATCAGCAATGAATAAAAAAGAGGCTATCTTGGCAAAAGATAGCCTCTTATTATTTGGTGTTTTACCACAAAAGTTGTATCTTTGTGGTTCCTAAAAAAAACACAATGGCAAAAGTATCATTTAAATCTGAACCTCACAAATTTTTAACACTTTTCCCCGAAGAATATTTTTGATAAGTTAGATAGTAACCACCCTGCTAAATTAGTAGAAATGGTTGTTAATCAGCTAGATATCACTGATATTATTCAAAAATATAAGGGTGGAGGCTGTTCTGCATACCACCCTCGTACAATGATAAAAATAATCTTCTATAGCTATCTTTCTAACATTTATTCTTGCCGCAAAATGGCTATTGCTGTCAAAGAAAATCTCCCCCTTATGTATCTTGCAGGAGGTACAACTCCTGATTTTAGAACAATCAATGACTTTAGAGGTAAAATTTTGAAAGATTCTTTGCAAAAACTTTTTGCTGAAATAGTAAAACTCTTAGTAAAAGAGGGTTATCTAAGCCTTGATGTACAGTATATTGACGGTACAAAAATAGAATCAGCTGCTAACAAATATACTTTTGTGTGGAGAGGTTCTGTAGAGAAGTACAAGGAGAAGTTAGAGGCTAAAATAAATAAAGTGCTCTCTGATATAGAAGATAGCATACAATCAGATAATCAAGAGATTACTAAGCAAGAACTTCCTAAAGAAATCAATACCAAAGAGCTTAAAGAGAAATTAGCTGAGATTAATAAAAGGCTAAAAGAACCTACTAAAAAACAAGCTAAGGAGTTAGAAAAACTTCAAAATGAGCATCTTCCAAAGTTAGAAAAATATGAAGAAAGTCTAAAAATAATGGGAGATAGAAATTCTTATAGCAAAACAGATACAGATGCAACTTTTATGCGAATGAAAGATGACCATATGAAAAACGGTCAGCTCAAACCAGCTTATAATGCTCAAATATCCACTGAAAATCAGTTTATTACTCACGTTAGTATACACCAAACACCAGGCGATACCAATACTTTAGAAGAGCCATTTAGATGGTTTTGAAAAGAGCTATCAGAAACAAAGCAAAGAGGTATGTGCCGATGCAGGTTATGGTAGTGAAGAGAACTACGAAATACTGAAAAAGAAAGAAATAGAGGCTTATGTGAAGTACAATTATTTTCATAAAGAGCAGAAGAAAAAACAAAAAGAAGATCCTTTTTCGGTTCAGAATATGTACTATAATCTAAAAGAGGATTATTATGTATGCCCAATGGGACAGAAATTGAGCAATGTAGGGAAAGGAAAACGGACTTCAAGTAATGGATATGAATCAAAAGTTACTTATTATCAAGCACAAAGGTGTGAGGGG